>QKDK01000218.1 GCA_003252135.1 Clostridia bacterium | reverse complement strand
GAAATGGTTTTAAATTGTTAAAAAAGCAATTTCGTATCCTTGAAAACGCAGAATAATACGCTGCGGGTTCATTTAACTTTTGTGATTATACCATATGCAGAATGAAATTCCAACCGTATTTTTAGATGCGTTGGCATGTAATGATATCTATAAAAACAAAGAATAGTGCTGATGTGATATAAAAATCGCAAAACAGGAAGCGGGGCACCAAGTTGTAAGAATATATTGTGATGACCATACAAATATGATACAATATTTTTGTTGTTAATGGAATATATCTTTGCCAGTTTACGGAGGTTTTATGCGAAAAACAGCGTTGTTCTTACTTATTACAATATTGTTTTCCATAGGAATGCCTGCCGATGCAGGAAATGCTGCCCAGACCCGTGTGATCCGTGTCGGATTTTATTCCATGGACGGGTATCATATGATCGATGATGAAGGGATTTTAAGCGGCTATGATTATGAGTATCTTCAAAAGCTGGCACTGTTCAACAACTGGGTCTATGAATTTGTCGGTTATGATAAAAGCTGGGACGAAATGATGATCATGCTTGAAAAAGGGGAAATAGACCTGTTAAGCCCTGGTTATAAAACACAGCAGATGACAGATCGGTTTTCGTTTTCAGAAAAGAGCATGGGCAGCAGTTCGACCATACTATCCGTACAGACAGGTAATGACACATATATTGCTGAGGATTACGCAAGCTATCATGGCATTCGAATCGGGTTTATTGCAGGAAGCCGGAACGAACAGGCGATGGAAACATTTGCCAAAGAAAAGGGTTTTACTTGCCAGATGGTATCGTATGAAACCGAGGAAGCCATGAAAAATGCTCTTATACTGGGTGAGGAGATCGACGCCATCGTCAGTTCCAGTATGAGGGTCGCAGAAAATGAAACTATTCTGGCAGAATTTAACACGACACCTTTTTATATTTTGATGCAAAAGGGCAATACTTTGCTGCTTAATGAAGTAAATGATGCCATGGAAAAAACCAGCGTATTCTATACAGGACTTCATGCAGAGCTTTATTCCAAGTATTTTAAATCGACCACGAACACCAGCCTTGCATTTACGGCGGATGAGCTGGAATATATCGAAAGAATGCAGCAAGATGGAAGCATTATAACAGCAGCCATGAAACCGGAGTATCTTCCGCTGTCCGGCTTTAAAGAGGGAGAAGCACAAGGTATTATTGCTGACATTGCCGCATATATTGAAGAAGAGACGGGGCTTTCCATTGATATTCTCGAGACACAGAACCGCCAGGAGTACAGCGAGCTTTGCCAAAGCGGGCAGGTGACATTGATCCTTGACTGCGTATCAGGTTATGGTGAAGCTGAAAAATACAATGCCAAACTGACAAAAACATATTTGACCGTACCCTATGCGTCAATTACAATAAAAAATGACAGAAGTATAGAAAAAGTCGGGGCACTGAAAGGAGCAATGATCAGTCAGCACTATCTGCCGCAGATCTATTCTGCCGACCAGATCGTTCTGTTCGACAGCAATGAGGAGTGTGTTGCTGCATTAAAGGAAGGGACTGTCGATATCTGTTATCAGAATTTGTACACAGCAGAACAGATTGTACAGAATGATGTAAAAAATCAGCTGACCGATGAATTTTATGACCAGTTTTCGATTTCCATCGGAGTTGCGGTGAAGAATACTGCAGATGAGAAGCTGCTCTCTATTATTAATAAGGTCATGTATGGATTTGATCAAAGCACGCTTGATGCGATTATCAGTAAAAATACGGTAAACAAGAGTGAAGCATTTTCGCTGACGGGATATATTTACACGCATCCATTTTCACTCGGTATTCTTTTTGTTTTTCTGCTTTTCATTGTGATTGCCGAGGAGCTGATACGTTACAATAGCAAAAAGGGCAGAATGTATGCAGAGATGAACCGGGAGTATGCACAGCTGATTTCATATGTATGCAGTGTAAATGATGAAGTCAGTGAGGTGAACATTTCGGCCGGAAAGAAAAAGAAATATAGTGTGGAAGCTGGTGTGGTGCTCCGAAAGGAGACGGAAATAGAAGAAGAATTTCTCCTGGATGATATTTTCCAGGAGGACAGAAAGAATGCCGAACTGGCATTTTCAGCCCAGGCTGTGTCACTTATGGTCCTGGAAGAACAAAAAGGGTATTTTGAATTCCGTACAAAGACAGAGAAAGGTGATTATCGCTGGTTCGCTTACATTTTACAAGGCATTCCAAGAGATGAGAATCATCCGAACAATTATATGCTGTTCAAGCGGAATATCGATGCGGCAAAAACGGAAGAAGAACAAAAAAGAAGCCAGCTTTTGGATGCCCTGGCGCTTGCGGAGCAGGCAAGTGAAGCCAAAGGTGTTTTTATGTCGCGGATGTCCCATGAAATCAGAACACCGCTCAACGGTGTCATTGGGTATATGGCAATCGCACAGAACTCTATGGGAAACGAAGACAGAGTAAGGGATTATATAGAAAAGGCAGAAATGGCTGCCAGACATCTTCTTGCTATCATAAATGATGTCCTTGACATGTCAGCAATTGAAAGCGGCAAGATGAAGGTGGCATATGAAACCTTTGACTTTAAGCAGGTAGCATCCTCGATTTCAACGTTGTTCTATCATCAGGCAGAGCAAAAGGGGATTCATTATGAAGCGGTTTTAAAGGATATTACAGAAGAAAAGCTGATCGGTGACCCCATGAGGCTGAATCAGATTTTGATGAATCTGCTCTCCAATGCGATCAAATTTACAGCAGCAGGCGGCAGAGTGACACTTAGCATAACACAGACTGTTAAACAGGCGGACGCTGTGTATATGAAGTTTTCTGTTGAAGACTCCGGAATCGGCATGACAGAGGAATACATGAAAAAACTCTTCCAGCCCTTTGAACAGCAGGATGCAGAGATTGCACAAAAGTATGGAGGAACAGGACTTGGACTTTCGATAACAAAGAACCTTGTTACCATGATGAAGGGTGTGATCAAGGTCGAAAGCGAGTATGGGAAAGGGTCACGATTCACAGTAGATCTTCCCTTTGGTGTGGTCCATCAGACAGGAAGCGAAATAACGGTTCAAAAAGAATTTTCAAAGGTGCATGCTCTTATTGTCGATGACGAAGCAAACACCTGTGAATATATAAAAATGATGATGGATCGCTGCGGTGTTCGTACGGATACTTCAGTCAGCGGAGAAAAGGCCATTGATATGATAAAGGAAGCGACCGGAAAAGGGGATGAATACAACCTTTGTCTGATCGACTGGAAAATGCCTGACATGGACGGACTGGAGGTAGTCGGTAAAATCAGGGAAGTGATGGGAGAAAAGATTCCAATAATTATTGTTACGGCATATGATTTTTCTGAAATTGAGGAGGCAGCCAGAAAATGCGGTGTGAACATGATCGTCTCAAAGCCGTTATTCCAGTCTTCTGTTTTTGACCTTTTAGTGAACCAATATGGCAAATATAAGGTAACCGTTCCCGAGACGGTGAGTACTTATGATTTTCAGGGAACAAAAGTACTTCTTGCCGAGGACAATGCCATGAACATGGAGATTGCTTCGGAGATACTGATGGAAGCAGGATTTATCGTGGATGGAGCCAAGGACGGGAAGGAGGCAATGGAGCGCTTTCTTGCTTCTGAAAAAGGAACCTATCAGGCGATTTTGATGGATGTACAGATGCCAAGGCTCAATGGGTATGAAGCCACAAAAGCAATACGCACTTCGGCACATCCGGAGGCAATTACGATTCCGATTCTTGCCATGACGGCCAATGTATTCGCAGAAGAGGTCGCGAAAGCTATCGAATCCGGCATGAATGATCACATTGCAAAACCAATAGATGCAGAAATACTGTTCGCAGTCTTGGCAAAGCATCTGAAAATGAAAAATGAATGACAGAAAGCAGAAAAGAGGCAGCTATGTGCGGAAGATACTATGTAGATGACGAAACAGCAAGAGAGATAGAAAAACTGGTAAAGGATATTGACAAAAAGCTTGCCGAGAAAAAGGGAGAAAGAGATATCCACCCTTCCGAGACAGCCAGGGTAATCTGTGACAGGCAGGATGAACTGACAATACGGCAGCAGTACTGGGGATTTATTCTGCCGGAGGGGTCAAAGACAAGAACGGAGACAGGAACTGGAACAAGAACAGAGACAGGAACCGGAAAAGGAACAGAGAATCAGACCTTAAAACCTGCAAGAAGTGAGGATAAAGACAAAAAAGCGGGAAGTCGGATCATCTTTAATGCAAGGGTGGAAAGTGCCTTTGAAAAGCCTATGTTCGCCGAGAGCATAAGAAACCGCAGGATCATTGTGCCGGCAAGAGGATTTTATGAATGGGACAGGGATAAGAACAAACACACCTTTACCGGAAAAGACAATGAAGTGCTTTATATGGCGGGTATATATAAGCAGTTTCAGGGGCAGGAAAGATTTGTGATTCTGACAGTACCGGCCAATGCCCTTATGGAACCGGTGCATGACCGTATGCCTCTGATCATGGACAAGAATCTGATCAAAGACTGGATCTTTGATGAAAAATCGGCGAAGAAGCTGATCATGGAAGCTTCCCCAAGACTTGAAAAAAAAACAGAATATGAACAGCAGAGACTGTTTTTTTCTGACCAGGCAAAATAAGAACATTTGTTCTTATTTTGCCTTTTTCCCTCTTTACAAACAAAAAAATAGCTGATATAATAGGGACACAAGGAGGCGAACATACGTTTGGATAAAGTGATTTTTCATATTGATGTCAATTCTGCTTTTCTGTCATGGGAAGCAGTTTACAGAGTAAAGCATCTTGGCGGCAGTCTGGATCTGCGTGAGATTCCGTCAGCTGTTGGCGGTGATATGGCAATGAGAAGAGGCATTATCCTTGCAAAATCGATTCCTGCAAAAAAATATGGCGTGAAGACCGGCGAGACCATTAATGAAGCCAGGCAAAAGTGTCCGGAGCTTTTGGTTGTTCCCCCCAATTATGGTCTGTTTGAAAAGTCTTCTGCGGCGTTCATAGACATTTTAAAACGGTACACACCTGATGTTGAGCAGTATAGTATTGACGAAGCATTTCTTGACATGTCAGGAACAGCAGGGCTGTTCGGACCGCCGGTGAAGGCAGCGAATGAGATCAAGGACAGAATTCGGGATGAGCTTGGGTTCACTGTAAATATAGGCGTTTCTTCCAACAAGCTGCTGGCGAAGATGGCATCTGACTTTAAGAAACCTGATCTTGTACACACGCTGTTTCCGGACGAGATGGAAAAGAAGATGTGGCCGCTGCCTGTGTCTGAGCTTTTCTTTGTGGGCAGGGCCACAGCAAAAACGCTGTTCAAGCTTGGCATCAAGACAATAGGAGAGCTTGCTGCGGCAGATCCGCATGTACTAAGCTATCATTTAAAGAAACAGGGCGAGATCATCTGGGGCTTCGCGAATGGTGTTGACATGTCTGTCGTGGAGCCCATTCCCCCTGAAAACAAAGGATATGGCAACAGTACGACCATAGCATTTGACGTGAAGGATGCAGGTACTGCAAAGATGGTTCTGCTGGGGCTTGCTGAGACAGTCGCAGCTAGGCTGAGACAGAACGAAGTTAAGGCAGAGATCGTAGCGGTCGGTATTAGGAGCAGTGATCTTGGCTATGCATCCCACCAGATGATACTGGAGACACCGACAAATATTACAATAGAAATCCACAGAGCAGCGGCAAGGCTTTTTGATGAATTATGGAAGGGTGAACCAATCAGACACCTTGGAATACATACATCCAGAATGAAGGAAAAGGACACAGCCAGACAACTTAGTTTATTTGATAAAACTGACTATGAAAAGCTGGAACGCCTGGACGAGACAATCGATGCCATCCGGAAAAAGCATGGCATCGATTCGGTAAAGAGAGCTTCTTTTGCTGTACCGAACAAGGTAGATCACATGTCCGGCGGAATCTCAAGAGAAAAAAGGACCGTAGATTACAGCAGACTTGATGTAAAATAATGAGTAGAGTATGATCAGGAGGCTTACTATGGCGTTTGGTATTGGAACGAACACAGAAACGCCGGTTATTGAAGAGATTCGCGGGATACAGGTTCCCATAGCCTGTGAATGCTGGTTTGACAGTAAGGGTCAGGGCATGCCCCGCCTATTTAAGTATCAGGATGAAACAGGACAGGTTTTTACAGTAAGGAACATCCGTGTCCGATATCTGGAAGAGAAAAATTATGCCGGTGTTTCCTCGAGAGAATATGATTGTGAGATTATGGAAAACGGAATAAAAGAACAGATCAAGCTTATCTTTTTCATGGAACATTGCAGGTGGATCATGGTGATGCCCCATAGTGCAAAGAAATCGAATGCAGAAAAGGATGAATGCAGAAAAGCACAATAAAAAAGAAAATCAGAAAGCAAATCAGAAAGCAAAACAGAATGCAAAATAGAATGCAGAGCAGAACGTAACAGAGGGAAGCACAAAAGTATGCTTCCCTTTTTTGCATATGGGGTTTGCGTTGACTTTCAAAAGGGGATTTGGTACACTTTTCTTGGAGTATACCGTTTAGAAAAGAGGAACTGCACATGAACATAAAAGGAATTAATCTGCAAAAGATCACACGTAAAGCGTTTCTCGTAACGGTTGACATATGTTCTGTCATCGCTGCTTCGATCGGAGCCTTGCTCCTTCGTTTTAATCTCAGCCTTTCATCAGTTGACCCGGTTTTTCTGGATACAGCCTGGGCATTTCTTATTGTTCTTATTCCACTTACCATTATTGTTTTTTCCGCTTTTCACCTATACCAGAGCTTATGGGCGTATGCAGGTGTCGTTGAATTTGAAAGCGTTGTTGCTGCAAGCGTTGTTGTTTCTGTTCTCCAGGTCACGATCATGATGCTGCTGCAGCTTTCCATGCCAAGAAGTTACTTTCTGCTGTTTGGCATGGTTCTTGTCTTTCTGGTAGGCTTCTCCAGATTTGGTTATCGTGCTCTCCGACACAGAAGACAGGCAAGAAGCAGTAAGGAAGAAACCAGAAACGTAATGGTAATCGGTGCCGGTGAGGCAGGCAATGCAATTGTAAGAGAACTTATATCAAGCGCTCATCTTCATCAGAATATTTCGTGTATTATTGATGATAACCCGTTGAAGATCGGAAGTTATATACAGGGTGTAAAGGTCGTCGGCAATCGCGAGAGCATCCTTGAAAATGTTGAAAAATTTATGATCGATGATATTATTATTGCCATCCCTTCCGCCGGTAAAAAAGAGATCAGAGAGATTGCAGAAATATGTAAGGAAAGTAAATGCGAATTAAAGATTTTGCCTGGTATGTATCAGTTCGTAACAGGGGAAGCAAGTATCAGCAAGCTGCGTAATGTTGAAATCGGTGATCTGCTGGGACGAGATGCTATCGAAGTAGATCTGGATTCTATTATGGGCTATGTTCAGGAAAAAGTGGTCCTTGTCTCTGGCGGGGGAGGTTCCATTGGAAGCGAATTGTGCAGGCAGATTGCTGCACATCAGCCCAAACAACTGATTATCATCGACATTTACGAAAACAATGCTTATGACATTCAGCAGGAGCTTGTAAGGAGTTATCCAAAGCTTAATCTTGAGGTTCTGATTGCTTCTGTAAGAAATGATGCCAGAATAGAAAAGATATTTGAAACCTATCATCCAGAAATCGTATATCATGCAGCAGCGCATAAGCATGTTCCTTTAATGGAAAAAAGCCCGAATGAAGCAGTGAAGAACAATGTCTTTGGAACGCTGACCATGGTAAAGGCAGCAGATAAATATGGTGTGAATCGCTTTGTTATGATTTCTACAGATAAAGCGGTCAATCCGACCAATGTCATGGGAGCGACCAAGCGTATCTGCGAGATGATCATCCAGACATATAACAGCAAATCGAAAACAGAGTTCGTAGCAGTTCGTTTTGGCAATGTTCTAGGAAGCAATGGAAGTGTCATTCCATTATTTAAGAAACAACTGGAGCAGGGCGGGCCGATCACCGTAACACACCCTGGCATCATCAGATATTTTATGACAATTCCTGAAGCTGTTTCGCTGGTACTTCAGGCAGGTGCCTATTCCAGGGGCGGTGAAATCTTTGTTCTTAATATGGGAGAACCGGTAAGAATTCTTGATCTGGCGAAAAATCTTATCAGATTCTCCGGATACACGCCAAACGAAGACATCTTAATTGAATTTACCGGACTTCGTCCGGGAGAAAAGCTTTATGAAGAACTTTTGATGAAGGAAGAAGGACTTCGTGATACGAAGAACAATCTGATTCACATTGCAAGACCGATCAGCATGAATGAGCATATCTTTGAGCAGCAGCTCGAGGAGCTTTATGAAGTGAGCATAAAAGAACCTGAAAACATCAGGCGTATCATCGAGCAGATCGTGCCTACCTATATGAATCAAAACAGTGAGGATGCAAAATAGCGAACGAAGTAGTTAAGATAGTGAATATGTGATGTCAGTTTCACATGAGAAGAAAGCAGGAAAAGATTCATGAAGGTATTGGTAACCGGAGCATACGGGCAGCTTGGTCTGGATGTTGTAAAAGCATTAGAAAAAACGAAAGATCAGGTTCTTGGTGCGGGGAGAGACGATTTTGATATAACAGACGAAGCAGAAGTACGAAGTGCGGTGCTTTCTTTTCACCCGGACATCATTGTTCACTGTGCTGCCTATACTGCAGTAGATAAAGCAGAAAAAGAAGAAGAACTATGCTTTCTTGTCAATCAGACCGGAACAAAAAACCTGGCTATGGCAGCCAGGGAAGCAGATGCAAAATTAGTATATATCAGTACGGATTATGTATTTGAAGGTACCGGAACAGAATTTTATAAAGTGAACGACAGTACCAATCCGCTTGGTGCATATGGTCGGAGTAAGCTTGCGGGAGAACAGGAAGTACAAAAACTTCTTGAAAAGTTCTTTATTATCAGAGTCAGCTGGATCTATGGGATTCATGGCAATAATTTTGTCAAGACCATGCTGCGTCTTAGCGAGAAGCAGGATGAAGTGCAGGTTGTGAATGATCAGATCGGATCTCCGACATATACAAGGGATATAGCAGATAAAATTATTGAGATGATCAGTACAGAAAAATACGGTATTTATCATCTGACCTGCGAGGGAACATGCAGCTGGGCGGATTTTGCACGTGAAATATTCTTTCAGGAAGGAAAAGCTACTGTTGTAAAAGATATTACAACAAAAGAATTCAATGCTGCCGCAGCAAGACCATTGAATTCCAGATTGTCGAAGGAATCGCTTGATGATGCGGGCTTTTCAAGACTGCCGCACTGGAAGGATTCCCTCCGCTCATTTTTATCAGAATTACGGGAAACGAATCTCTGACTGCTGGTAAACAGTAAAAAGCATGTTAGTGCTGCTGCAGTGGGAAGATAATATAGGTATCGCCGGATTCTGCATAAAATTCTGCATCAGATATCCCGACAAGATAATAGAAGCTGTCTGACAGTTTATTCAGACTGCTGCATTCCCCGGTTTCAGGGTACAGCTCCACATATGCAGTCGGTGAAGTATTATCCCATGTAAATACTGGAAGATAACAATGCTCCTGGTCAACGATGGGCTGGCCAAATTTCTGGTTGCTCAGACTGGTACTTATAGTTATATCACTGCCTGTTCCCTGATAGATGTCATAAATCACTGCAGTAGAGGATGATGTAATACCTGCATAAGCATAGTGATCAAAACAGGTCAGAGAATCGGTAACTGGACAATCTTCGGAAAGATAAGCAAGCTCGAGAGTCTCGGTATTCATTCGAAGCAGAGAAGTCGTTCCTTCTGTATCGGTAAGCATGAACAGAAGATAAGTATCGCAGGGAACCAGATGATGAAGACTGTACCCGTCAGGAAAGGAAAAAAGGATTCCGCTGTCATTTCCGTCAAGCGCTGCCTGCATCAGAGATGATTCTACGGCTCCGGTTTCAGTGTCATATGTACAATACGCATAATACATAAGTTCATTGGTCACGGTAAATGTATTGTTCAGCTCAGGACTGTCATAAAATGATGCGTATACGAGAGAGATATCAGAACCATCCTTCTTCATCCGGATGTAAAGGGACAGCTCGTCTTTTCCCCAGTAATCATACTGGACATAAACATAAGTATCCGTAGTAAAAGCACCCACAAAGAACCAGTCAGCATCTGCTGTCATACTGTCACCGGAGAAATACTCCGAAAGATCAATATAATCAGCAATTGTAAACATTGAACTGCTTCCATCTAAAGCAGTAAAGGAAATGGTGCCGTCACTTTGAAATGAGAGTTCTCCCAAATCACTTTTACACAGGGAGAAGCCGTTATTATAGTTTGTGTATGATATACCCTGGGTCGTTATTTTTGTACCAGTCGTGATGGTATCAAAAAGGCCGGAATGTGGATTACTGCCGGTAGTATCGATGAGTTTTGCAGGGTCAGCAGTTATAATGGAGGTGTCAGCATGAGCCCCGTCTACGTTAGCTGAATTATTTCCAGAGCTTTCATTATCTGATGAGGCAGAAGGTGTTATGGTTGCGAAACCTGAATTGGTTCCTGATGAATTATTGTCATCAATAAAGTATTTTGAACTGATTACAAGCAGAACAGCAAGAGTCAGCGTCAGAAAGATAGTAATCAGCTGGAGACCGTATTTTTTCATAAATATCCTCAATTCTGATGTGTTTATGCGCCAGTCATTATATATTCTGATACAGGCCGGACTACACAGGAACATGTATTTTTAATGGTTTTGTAAGTATAAATGCCTATGACATCATATCATAATCGTGAAATCAATACAACCTGAAAATACATTAAAAATAGCAAAATATGGTAATTCATATATCGCCAGTGAAGCATTTGATTTTTTGAACAGAAAGATATAATCAATTTGCAGTATTGTGTCGATATAAACAT
>QKDK01000023.1 GCA_003252135.1 Clostridia bacterium | reverse complement strand
CAAGACATTTCGGCTTCGCGACATGGAGCAGTATATACTGGATAAGGATACCGTTACCATGGAAGAACTAAAAGAACATTTTAAGATATCCATGAATACCGCCAGGATGGATGTTGCACAGCTCGTGGAAAAAGGGATGGCTAGAAAAGTATACGGCGGCGTGTGCAGTATCCATAAGAACAGCCTGGTTCCTTTTGAGGAGAGAGAAGAAAAGAATAAGAATGCCAAAATATCTGTTGGAAGAGAAGCAGCTGGACTTGTCGAGAACGGCGATATCATCTATGTTGATTCGGGTTCAACGAGCATGTATCTGATGGACTATCTGGAGAATGTCAAGGATGTCACAGTGCTGACTAATAATCTTAATGCAATCAACCGGGCGCTGCCTTTTTACAACCTTAATGTCATAGTGCTGCCCGGTATGCTCGAGCGCAAGACGAACTCGTTTGTTTCTGCAGATACGGTCAGAACCATCGAAAGATACAATATAAATAAAGCATTTATGGCTTCTTCCGGTTTATCAGAAAACGGTGTGATCACAACATCTTCACCTCTGGAATTTGAAATCAAAAAGGCGGCAATGGAAAACAGCAGATACAAATACCTTTTGATCGATGCATCAAAGTATGGGAAGAGTGCTCTGCTGACTTTTGCGTCGGTGAATGAAATAAGCAAAATTGTGATAGACAGAATTCCTGAAGGGATGGAAGAACTGCAGCGCAGGAGCAACATCGACATCAGAACACCACAATAACGGCATAAAATATATGGTAACTTATTAGTAAGTTATAGATGAATATATGTAATGTTAACAGTTGTGTGTGTGTGAAATAGAAGCAAAAAGCGAAAATGGTTCTTAATGCTCTATCAGAATTGGTATTTACAGATGAGAAAACATTATCAGCTTAAGAAGCTTAGTAGTTTAAGAAGCTTAAGAAGTTTAAGGAGCTTAGAAGTTTAAGAAGCTTAAGAAGTTTAGAAGGGCAGGAGAGGGATATGAGCATGCTACAATTTGATGAAAGTAGAAATCTGGATATGATCCTGCTTGGCAGAGCGGCGATTGATTTCAATCCGATCGATTACTACAAGCCATTATCAGAAAGTACGACCTTTAAAAAGTACCTGGGCGGTTCACCGGCGAACATAGCAGTCGGTCTGGCAAGATTAAAGAAAAAAGTCGGATTTATAACAGCAGTGTCAGACGATCAGTTCGGTGATTTTGTGACAAAATATTTTGAAAAAGAAGGAATAGATACATCAAACATAGTAAGGTGTAAAAATGGTGAAAAACTGGGACTCACCTTTACAGAGATACTAAGTGAGACAAAAAGCAGTATTTTGATGTACAGAAATCAGGCAGCTGATCTTTCCCTCTCACCAGGAGATATCAGGGAGGAGAGCATTGCCGGTGCAAAAGCCATTTTGATTTCAGGAACAGCTTTATCACAAAGTCCTTCCAGAGAAGCAGCGCTTAAAGCAATCAGTTTAGCTAAAAAAAATAATACGGTTATTATTTTTGATATTGATTTCAGGCCCTACAGCTGGAATTCGGAAGATGAGACTTCGGTATATTATGCAATTGCTGCAGCAGAAAGTGATATTATACTTGGTTCCAGAGAAGAGTTCGATCTCACAGGTCAGTTGAAAGGTGTTGGCTGCAGTGACCGGGAAACAGCGTCCTTCTGGCAGAGCAAAGGAGCTAAAATCGTTGTGATCAAGCATGGAAAAGAAGGTTCCACTGCATATACAAAGGATGGGAATGCTTACCATGTCAAGCCGTTTCCGGTGAAGCTGCTGAAATCCTTTGGCGGCGGAGACGGATATGCTTCTGCATTTTTGTTTGGATTGCTGCAGGGCTGGGACATCATGCAGTGTCTGGAATTTGGAAGTGCTTCTGCTGCACTGCTAGTCGCCAGCCATGCATGCTCAGAAGATATGCCTGATGAAGAGACAATACGTTCTTTTATAAAGAAAAGCAAAGAGTCATATGGGGACGCCTGCATTAGACTGGATGAAGAAAGATGAGGTGGAAGCGTGGTTGAAAGAATTAACTATAATGAAGAGGGGAAAGCACAGATCTGCGGAGTGGGAGATGATACTGATAAACGGCATGAGGATATGCTGATGGATATTGATGTGTACCGTTTAAAAAAAGGCCAGACGCAGTCTTTCTTTTATGAGGAGGATGAACAGGCGATTCTGCTTCTGAAAGGAAAACTGCTGTACGAGTATGAAGGGAAGAACTCTGCGGCGACAAGAGCCGATGTATTCTCTGCATTGCCATCCTGTCTTCATACAGCCAGACGGACTGACGTTATGGTTACTGCCCTGGAAAACAGCGAGATTTTGACACAGAGGACTAAAAACAGTAAAAAATTCGAGTCGAAATTCTATGCTCCTGATGACTGCAGGAAAGAAAAGATGGGAGAAACTCAGTGGGAAGGCAGTGCCAGCCGTGAGGTTCTGACAGTGTTTGATTATTCGAATGCACCATACTCCAATATGGTTCTTGGCGAGGTCATCAATAAAGCCGGGAGATGGTCCAGCTACGTACCGCACAGCCATCCTCAGCCTGAGGTGTACTATTATAGATTCAGTCATCCACAGGGCTTTGGGGCTTCCTTCCTTGGTGATGATGTCTTTCGAATTTCAGATAACAGCGCAGCATTTATTAAAGGCGGGCTGACACACCCACAGACATCGGCACCTGGATATACAATGTATTATTGCTGGATGATAAGGCACCTGGATGGAAATCCATGGACGGACAGGGATATCGATCCAAACCATGCATGGCTTCTAAAAGAAAAATAACCGGATACTATCTATGGAAGAAAGGTGCGGATATACAGATGAAGGAAATAACATATGAAAAAATGACAGTAGGTCAGGCGCTGGTGAGGTTTTTAGATCAACAGTATGTGAGTCTGGATGGAGAAGCTGAAAAATTTGTAGATGGCGTTTTTACGATTTTCGGACATGGAATTGTCTGCGGATTTGGTCAGGCGCTTTATGAGTATACGAGGATCAACAGTAAGGAAGCTGACAGAATGAAAGTTTATCAGGGAAGAAACGAGCAGGGCATGGCGCATGCAGCTGCAGGATTTGCCAAGCAGAACAATCGCAGAAAAATCATTGCCTGTGCATCCTCGATAGGCCCAGGAGCTGCCAATATGGTCACTGCAGCAGCAGATGCTACAGCAAATAATATACCGCTTCTGCTCTTTACCGGAGATACTTTTGCAACAAGACAGCCAGATCCTGTTCTGCAACAGATAGAACAATTCCATGATGCAACCCTGACAACGAGCGATGCCTTTCGCCCGGTATCCAGATACTGGGATCGTGTGAGCAGACCGGAACAATTGATGAGTGCCATGCTGAATGCTATGCAGGTGCTGACAGACCCTGTTCTTACAGGAAGCGTGTGCATTTCTCTTCCGCAGGATGTTCAGGGAGAAAGCTATGATTTCCCTTCTTATTTTTTCGAAAAAAGAATCCACAGAATCACCAGAACAATACCGGAAGCGGATGAGATAGAGAAAGCTGCAGAAATTCTGGCTCATAAAAGCAGACCGCTTATTATAGCAGGCGGAGGAGTACGTTATTCGGAAGCCGGAAGCAGTATTGAAGAATTCTGTGATACCTTCGGGATACCTTTTGCAGAGACACAGGCAGGGAAAAGTGCTGTATCTTCTGATAATCCATGGAATCTTGGCGGTATCGGAGTAACCGGAAATCATGCGGCAAATAAGCTTGCCAAAGAAGCCGACTGCATTATTGGAATCGGTACGAAACTCAGCGATTTTACTACAGCTTCCAAATCCTTATTTCAAAATCCGGATGTGGAGTTCATCCTGATCAATGCATCAAAATATCATGCAAAAAAATTGGATGCAACAGCTGTTATAGCAGATGCCAAACTGGGAACGAAAGCCCTTTTTGCAGCACTATTGGAAAAGAAGGACACATTAGGCACTATAACCGGAAATCTGCCGGCAGATGAGAACTCAAAGAGAATGTATTCTTTAAAAAATGATGTACAGCAGGCAAAAGCCGAATGGGCGCGGATCATGCAGCAGATAACTTCAACAGACTATACGGAGGAAGGTTATCATTCACTGATCAAAGCAAAGGAAGCTGGTGTGGAAGAGGAGTTTGTCATTGCTACAGGCGGAATTCTGACACAGACTGCGGCGATCAAAACGATACGTGATACGATTGAAGAAAACGCAATCGTGGTCGGGGCTTCCGGCAGTCTCCCTGGTGATCTGCAGCGAATGTGGACAACAAAGAAAAAGGATTCCTATCACATGGAATATGGATATTCCTGCATGGGATATGAGATAGCGGCTGCGTTCGGCGCAAAGCTTGCATTTCCTGATCAGCCCTGTTATGCCTTTGTCGGTGACGGAGCGTTTATGATGCTTCATTCGGAGATTGCTTCAACGATTCAGGAAAAGAAAAAAATCATCATTCTGCTCTTTGACAACTGTGGTTTTGGCTGCATTAATAATCTGCAGATGGGAAATGGCATCGGAAGCCTTGCCACCATGTTCCGTTATCGAAGTGAAGAATCAGGACAGCAGGATGGCGCACTGATCGCGACAGATTTTGCCATGATCGGACGAGGGTATGGAATGGCAGGTTACACGGCAAAGAACAGGGAAGAACTTCAAAAAGCACTCTTGGCAGCAAAACTCGAAGAAAGATCAGTTCTGATCGATATTAAGGTACTTCCCAAATCCATGACAGACGGATATGGTGCATGGTGGCATGTTGGTATAGGAGACAGTTTGGATCCTGATATAAAAGAAGCACATCAAAGGAAGGAAGAGAACCTTTTAAAAGCCAGAAGATATTAATTTATTCGTCGGATTGACGCATTGGAAATTGTTATCATGAAAGATTACGACAGTAAAATAAATTAGCCGTATAAGGCAGAATGAGAGGAAGGTATGGGTTTTCAAAAAGATAAGGTGTTCCTGGGGATCGCGCCAATAGGTTGGACAAATGATGATATGCCGGCTCTTGGAAGTGAGAAAACATTCGAGCAGTGCATCAGTGAAATGGCACTGGCTGGATTTACAGGCTGCGAAATCGGAAACAAATATCCAAAAGACAGCAGCGAGCTGAAGGAAGCACTCGACCTGAGGGGTATGCGTATTGCCAGTCGCTGGTTTTCCTCGTTTTTAATTACAAGACCTTATGAGGAGACAGAAAAGGAGTTTATCAGAGAACTGGATTTCTTGAAAAAAATGGGTGCGGACAGGATCAATGTATCCGAGCAAAGCTATTCAATTCAGGGGAAAGATATTCCTGTTCTTGACGAGAAGGTACAATACACAGGGGAAGAATGGGAAAAACTCTGCACAGGCCTGAATGATCTTGGTAAAATTGCAGCAGACAGAGGATTTTTACTGTGCTTCCATCATCATATGGGAACCGGCGTACAATCGGTGGAAGAGACAGCTTATTTACTGGAGCATACCAAACCGGGCAGTGTGTATCTGTGCTTTGATTCCGGACATTTTACATTTGCCGGCGAAGATCCTTTGTTCATTTTAAAGAAATACACGGACCGAATCGGACATGTACATTTAAAAGATGTCAGAGCAGAACAGCTGAAAAAAGCAAAGGAAGAACACTGGTCATTTTTAAAAGCGGTAAGAGAAGGAACCTTTACTGTACCCGGAGACGGCTGCGTGGATTTTGATTCGATATTTGAGATTCTGATTCAGGCTGGATATGAAGGCTGGCTGCTTGTGGAAGCGGAACAAGACCCTGCAAAAGCAAATCCTTTTCGATATGCAAAAATGGCACGAGGTTTCATAGCTGAAAAAACAGGTCTGTAAATTGAATCAGAAAAGAAATGTCAGCTTTTCTGATCATTGCGGGCAAAAGCATGAATAATAGGAAAGGATGTAGCATAAGATGGGGGAACAGATAAAAGAACAGATGGAAAAACTACGATACTATAGCAATGGATGCTATGTGGAATCTGTAACTGATCAGTATACAGAAGTTTATGATCCGAGCACCGGTGAGGTGACAGCACTTGCTCCATGCTGTACAAAGACGGAGATAGAAGATGTCATCAGAACAGCAAAGGAGGCCTATCAGACATGGTCTGCATTACCAGTCATGAAGCGGGTGCAGGTTTTATATAATGTCAGGCAGCTGATCCTTGATCATATGGACGAACTGACCTTGCTTGTAGCAGCAGAACATGGAAAGGTATGGGAAGAAGCAAAAGGAGACGTTCAAAAGGCCCTGGAAGGTACAGAACTGGCCTGTTCGGCACCGACCCTCATGATGGGCGAAGCACTGATGAATACATCGGCTGGTTTTGATACTGTACTGTTTCGCGAATCGATTGGAGTTTTTGCTGGAATAGTTCCTTTTAATTTTCCAGCCATGATTCCGATGGGATGGATGACGCCGCTCTGTATCGCTGCCGGAAATACCATAATCCTGAAGGTGTCAAGTGCTACGCCAAAAACGGCACTGCGCTTCGCGCAGCTTTATAAAGAAGCAGGGCTGCCGGATGGAGTTGTTAATGTAGTGATGTGTTCCAGAAATGAAGCAGAGATATTCTTGACACACCCTGATGTCAAAGGTGTGACCTTTGTTGGTACGACAAATGTCGGTAAGCATATTTATTCTGTTGCGGCGGCACATGGTAAACGTGTTCAGGCGTTGTGCGAAGCAAAAAATCATGCGCTTGTTCTTAAAGATGCACCGATTGACAGAACAGCTGCCGGTATTATCAACTCGGCATTCGGCTGTGCAGGTGAACGCTGTATGGCACTTCCTGTCGTGGTGGCAGAGGAAGAGATTGCAGATGCACTTGTGGCAAAGCTCGCAGAGCTTGCAAAGCAGCTGGCGATTGGACCTGCATATGATAAGGAGTCAAAGCTTGGTCCGGTAGTCAGTGAGAAACACAGACAGAGCATAATAAAATGGATCGAAAAGGGTCTGGAGGAAGGAGCGGTAATGGCTCTTGACGGACGCAAAGTATCAGTAGAAGGGTTTGAAAAGGGATTTTATCTGGGGCCGACGATCCTTGATCATGTAACACCGCAGATGAGTGTCGGGACCTCGGAAATCTTTGGTCCGGTTCTTTGTATAAAAAGAGTAAAGAGCTTTGAAGAGGGGCTGAGAATGATGAACGATAATCCCTTTGCCAACGGTTCTGTGATATTTACCCAGAACGGATACTTTGCAAGAGAGTTTGCGGCGCGTACAGACGGCGGCATGGTCGGTATTAATGTGGGTATTCCGGTACCGGTCGGTGTTTTTCCGTTTACCGGACATAAGAATTCATTTTTCGGGGATCTTCACTGCCTTGGGAAGGATGGAATCAGATTCTATACAGAAAGTAAGTCGGTCACAACAAGATGGTTCGATGAGGAAGAAAAGAAATCGACTACGGTAACTACCTGGGACGGAACGATCTAAATATAAAAGAGCTCTGCTGTTTGAATCGGCAGAGCTCTTTTAGCGTGCGCCCGGCGGGTACACATTCTATCTGTACAGGATAAACTTTGTTCTGTATGAATAGTACCGTAGATCACTCACCTACTACAACTGTAGTATCTCCGGCATTGCTGATAACGGAATCCTGATCCTCATCTGTGCTGTCCGATAGTATTGTTACAGTGCCCATCGTAAGGTTGTCCCAGTAATCCTGCTGGAGCGTCATGGTGTAATTAGCGGCAATTGCAGCATAAGCAGCATCAAAAGCGTCTGTTTGTGCTGTTTCTATAGCCTGTGCAACAGCTTCCTCATATGCACTCTCTGATGTTCTATCAATCATTTTAATAATATAGTAACCAGTATTTCCGGTAATAATACCGCTTATCTCACCTTCATTCAACTGCTCGGCTGCGTTCTGGTAAGCCTCATCTGCATCCGGAGAACTAACAAGATAATATTTAGTGTTCACGGTAAAATCTGCATCAGCTTCCATTGCAGTCTTGATATCATCGAAGGATGTGCCGTTTTGTGCCAGGGTCAGGGCATCCTTCATGATAGCAAGCAAAGCCTCTTTTTCTTCGTCGGTAAGTTCAACAGCTTCTTCTTCCTCATCAAAAGTCTGCGTCGGCAGATACAGATATTTTGTTTCGATCTGCGCGTAATCAGATGGATCAATGCTTTCTCTGACAAAGGCCTCATCAATTGTTATATCATCAAGGAGATCATTTGAGTATTTACTAGCCAAAAGCAGTTTTTCCAAGGCTTTTCTGATTCCGGCAGCATTCATGCCTGATAACGAAAGCTCATCTGCAGTATATTTCTCAAAAAAATCTTCGGTCATGGAGTCGATTTTTATCTCATCTTCGGCAGTTAGTGCATAACCGGCCTTTTTTGCTTCGGCAGATAAAACATTATAGTAATAAAGAGAAGTGTATGCATTTACTTTATAAATATCCCTTGCAGTATGCCCTTCCTCGTCTTGTTTGGCATCCCAGTAGTCATTTGTATCATTATAGTAATTGTAATAGTCGGCAGCTGACTGTCCGTATTCTTCATAATAAGCTATATAATATAGCGCCTCATCGGCATAGACTGCATCGTTGTTGATTGTCATAACTAAGAGTGAAGCATTTTTTTCTTCCTGTTCAGTCAGAATATCATCAAAAGCAGCTGAGACATCGGGCGAACCATCTGCTGCTTCTCCGGTTACAAGATCGCTGTCGGTATAAGCTTCGTTTTTTGAATCACTGCCGGTACAGGAAGTAAGGAGTACAGTACTTAACAGGGAAAGAAACAGAAACAATAAAGGCAGACCTGACAGCCTTTGAGCAACTGGCTTTTCTCTGTCCACTTTGGTTTTTTTAGCTTTTATAAAAATGTGCAAACTCATTCTATGCCTCCGTAAATTACCTGTTCTTTTGCTTCTTTGAACAGTATTATTGTAATAGAATCCATGACAAAGTCAAGCGCTGTGAGAAAATTCACAAATGGCTCATAGTTCTCATTACTTTAAAATGTAATAGTGAAAAGGATGCATTTTTTATAGAAATATGATTGATATAAGGATTGTGATCTGTTATGTCTTCTGGTAATATGAATAAAGGACAGGTAAATATTGCATATTGATATACTTGGGACTAGAAGAAAAACTTATCTGCCGGCTGGCGGGTACAGCAGCCGGTTACCTGAAAAATAAAGGGGTGAATGATCATGCTGATTAAGAATGCTTCTGTTTTTTTGGATGGTAATTTCAAAAAAGCAGATATCAGAACAGAGAATACAAAGATTATTGAGATTGAAGATACAATTGAGCCAAAAGAAAATGAAACATTAGTCAACGGTTTTGGTAAAATGCTGCTTCCTTCCCTTGTTGAAATACATTCTCACGGTTGTGTCGGAGAAGATTTCGCTACTTCAGACCAGACGGGGTTAAAAAAGATGCTGCGCTACTATGCCTCAAAAGGCATTCTGCATGTACTGGCAACCACTGTTACTGAAGAACCGGAGCTGACAGCAAAAGCATTAAGGACAATTCAAATGCAGATTGATGAACAGACTGATGATGATAATTGTGCAACGATTGCAGGTGTACATATGGAGGGGCCGTTCTTGAGCCATAACAAACGAGGGGCCCACGATCCAAAGTATCTGCTGGGCCTGTCAAAAGATCTGATGGAGCAGTGGAAAGCTCTTGCTCCCGGCAGCATACGTTTATTATCCATTGATCCTGACCTGGAGGCTGCAGATGACTTTGTCAGGACCTATGCCGATGAAATGGTGATCTCGATCGCACATACAGAATGCACTTATGAAACTGCAAAAAAGGCAATTGAAAATGGAGCGAGCCATGTTACGCATTTGTTCAATGCGATGAACGGACTAAATCACCGTGAACCTGGAATTGTTGGCGCCGTGTCTGATTTTCCGGTATATGCTGAGCTGATCTGTGACGGCGTTCATATTCACCCGGCAGTCATACGACTGATCTATAAAGTGGCCGGTGACAGGATCGTACTGATCTCTGATTCCATGAGTGCGGCAGGTATGCAGGATGGAGCGTATCAGCTTGGCGGGCTTGATGTCACTGTAAAGGATGGAAAAGCAGTCCTAAAAGATGGTACGATAGCCGGTTCCTCTGTGAATCTTTATGAAATGATGTGCCGTGCCATACGCTTTGGTATACCAAAAGAAATGGCAGTTATGTCAGCGACTGTCCTGCCTGCCAGATCGGTTGGACTTGATGATATAATGGGAAGCATCAGGGTCCAAAGACAAGCGGATATGCTTCTTGTTGATGAATGCTGGAACATAGATTCTGTGTTCAAATCTGGTAAAAGGATTTTTTGATGCATTTTTAAATAAACAATGCACAAAATTGCACTATTATTATAAAATTAATTTTACAGGATCGGAACACATAGATAAATATATAAAACAGAACAATGAATATAAATCGTGAAAAACCTTTGATTTCGATAATGAATCAAAGGTTTTTGCGATTTTTTTAATCCACATGCGACAATTTGCAAAATATATTGCACTAAATTGCACTATTTTAAAGTGCATTATTGACATCAAATGAACAAAGATGTAAAATCAATATACAGTATAGAAAATTAGAGGTGGAGCTGATATGAACAGAGTTACCATACAGGATGTAGCAAAAGAGCTGAAGATGTCCAGAAACACAGTGGCAAAAGCCTTGAATAATAGCGATACAGTAGCTTATGAGACGAGATACCTTGTCATTGAAAAAGCATATGAGATGGGATATTCAAAGCTTTCTCCGGCTGTGGTCAATGAATTCAACGTGAAGAACTCGGCAACATCCACCAAAACAATTGCAGTGCTTGTTCGGAGAGAATTGTCTGTATTCTGGAACAGTATTCTGATGGGAATTTCGGATGAACTGAATAAGCATGGCTCAAAGATGCGATTCAATTTTGTTAATAAAGAAGATGAAGATAATCTGATTTTGCC
>QKDK01000317.1 GCA_003252135.1 Clostridia bacterium | reverse complement strand
TTTTTTAACAATTTAAAACCATTTCAATGGATAAGGAGCTTTTTCATGGAACTTACAACCATCAGACAATTATATAAAGAAAAAGAACAATATATCGGAAAGAAAGTCTCCATCGGCGGCTGGATCCGCAGCGTACGTGATTCCAAGACATTTGGCTTCATCGTTGTTCACGATGGCACCTTTTTTGAGACCCTTCAGGTCGTATACTCCGATGCTTTGGTAAACTTCGAGGAAATCGGCAAACTGAATGTCGGTTCTGCAATTCTTGTGGAGGGAACACTCGTTGAGACCCCACAGGCAAAGCAGCCATTTGAAATACAGGCAGCATCCGTTGTCGTGGAAGGTACCTCCACACCGGAATACCCGCTGCAGAAAAAGCGTCATACCTTAGAATATCTTCGTACCATGACGCATCTTCGTCCAAGGACCAATACCTTCCAGGCAGTCTTCCGGGTTCGTTCCCTGATTGCCTATGCGATCCACGAATTCTTCCAGCAGAGGGATTTTGTTTATGTTCATACCCCAATCATCACAGGAAGTGACTGTGAGGGTGCCGGTGAGATGTTCCGTGTGACTACGCTGGATCTTGAAAACCTTCCAAGGACAGAAGAAGGTGCTATTGATTTTGCAGAAGACTTTTTTGGCAAATCAACGAATCTGACCGTCAGCGGCCAGTTAAACGGCGAGACGTACGCCATGGCATTTCGCAATATTTATACCTTCGGCCCTACCTTCCGTGCGGAAAATTCCAACACGACAAGACATGCCGCAGAGTTCTGGATGATCGAACCGGAAATTGCTTTTGCAGATCTAAAAGATGATATGATGTTAGCGGAAAGTATGATCAAGCATGTGATCCGTCATGTCCTGGCAAATGCACAAGAAGAGATGGAATTCCTGAACAGCTTTGTTGACAAAGAACTTCTAAATCGCCTGACACACGTCCTGAACGCAGAGTTTGGACATGTTACCTACACAGAAGCGATTGAACTGCTTGAAAAGAATAACGACAAATTTGACTATAAAGTTAGCTGGGGCTGTGATCTGCAGACCGAGCACGAGCGTTATCTGACCGAAGAAATATTCAAAAAACCAGTGTTTGTTACGGATTATCCAAAGGACATCAAGGCTTTCTACATGAAGATGAACGAGGACAATAAGACCGTGGCAGCGATGGATCTTCTGGTACCCGGAATCGGTGAAATCATCGGCGGCAGCCAGAGAGAAGACAGTGAAGAGAAACTGCTGAAACGTATGGAAGAGATGAACCTTAGTCCTGAAGATTATGGCTTCTATCTTGATTTACGCAAATACGGTTCCGCAAGACATGCAGGTTTCGGACTTGGCTTCGAACGATGTGTCATGTACTTAACAGGCATGACCAACATCCGTGACGTTGTTCCTTTCCCAAGAACCGTAAACAACTGCGATTTATAAGATTACCAAGGAGAATACATGCATAGTTATCTTAGAGCGATTGGCTACAGCCAGACTCAAAACAGGGCAGACGCAGAACAGCTTGTTGCCCACGTTCTCGAACAGGCATCCGAAAAGAGGATCACACGACTTCCAAGTGGTGCAGCTCTTGTGGAAGCTTCCATGGAATGCGCCGACGGAATCGGCATCACCGTCCGCGGTGAATTCGATGCCAAGGGGGATTTCCATTTAGAGCACTACTTCCCATATTTCCGCGGCTCCAATGTCAGCATGCACGAGGATGTCTACATCAGCAAACGTGTTGATACGGATGCGTACAACGGTATGTGCGATGACAGCCGCCTCGGCGTGTCACTGATCTTCTACCTGCAGAATGTCATTGATTACATCGAGTCAAGACAGGGTCCAAAGGATTCCGTTCTTCACCCTGTTACTTTATCGGCACTTGCCTTAGACGGCAAGATCCTGCTTCCTGCAGTCAACAATGTGCTGCAGCAGCAAAGCATCACCGCAAAGAACCGCCAGCGTTCCCAGCTGGTATCCGAAGCAAAGAAAGGCAACAAAGAAGCTTTAGAAAGCCTTACCATTGAAGATATTGATCTTTACTCGGTTGTCTCCGTCAGAATCAAGCAGGAGGATGTCTACTGTATCGTTGACACGACCTTTATTCCTTACGGAACAGAATCCGATGTATATACGATCCTTGGATACATTACAGCCGTTCGTCCGCTCAAGAACAACGAGACCGGCGACGAGCTTTACAGCATGCAGCTCAACTGCAACGATGTACTGTTCGACCTTTGCATCAACAAAGCTGATCTATTCGGTGAACCGGCTGTTGGTATGCGCTTCCGCGGTACGGTATGGATGCAGGGATCGGTAGATTTTTTGAGGACCTGAGGAATTCCTGAGGAACTTAAAAGCTGGATCAGAAGGTGTGCATGAGAGCTCACTTAGCAATAAACAAAAGCATTACAGAATAGGACACCCCGCTGGATTCGTAGTGAAGACAGCGGGGTGTTTGCAGTGATACGAGCATTGGAGTAGCTGCCACTTATTGTGAGAAAATTACTAGTACGCATATTATTCAACAACAATCTTTTCTAGTCCTGGTAACAAATAGCATAGCTCTTCAAATTGATACATATCTTTGTAAACAATTATAAAGAAAGAAATATTCATGTCAATATTCATAGTCCCTTCGATATATCCATAACAGGCTATACTCCTTGTTGTATCATTCTCTTGAGCTGTGGCTTTTGTTGGGTGTAAAAACATATCAATTTGAGCGATTTTTAAAATTGAGTCAATAGTTTCACTATCTGTTGTTCGAAGAATAAATGTTTTATCTCCTGTACTTGGGTCACTTACTCTCATTTCTTTAATATTATCAGCAGAGATTAAAAAAAGGTCTCTTGTCTGCCAAATAACTTCTGCTGTCCTTAGGAGTGGATTTAATGAAAATTCACCTTTTTCATAA
>QKDK01000333.1 GCA_003252135.1 Clostridia bacterium | reverse complement strand
CCCATACGAAGATCCATCACGATCCCATGATTCCAGTTGCTATTGTAAATATATTTACTGGATTCTATTTTTTTATCTTCATTAATGGATTGAAAGGTACTGTCCCAACAGCCCTCAAACCCAAAGTCAAGCTTCTGCACCTTCTCCGAAGTATTACGAAGAAACAAACGATATGCAAAGCCTCTCTGTTCTCTCGGTGAGAGGATCGTTCCTTCAAGCAGAAAATCATTTCCCTGAAAATGAAACTCAGGTATCCACGAATTTATGGTGTTCCAGGACAGATTCCGTAAAAGAATCTGTCCTGAAGATGTTTTTAGAAAGGGTTTGAGTAAGGGCATCTCATTGCACCCTCTGACATCAAGTTGTCCTTTTAATGCCATGGTCAGAAATGTAATATCCTCAATTCCTCCATCCTCTTCGCGGATGATTGGCAGCGAGACATATTCATTTCCCGTAACATAACAGGTCTTGTTCATTTGGTTCTCTCTTTCTGTTCTTACTTACGTTACTTCAGACATTCAGTTTCACTCCATCATTTCCTGATGAATCTCTTCATAATATCCTGTCGGTGTCGTTCCTGTCACTTTTTTGAATAACTTGGAGAAATAAAAAGGGTCATTGATACCAACCAGATAACCAATTTCCCCAAATGGCAGATTGGTCGTCCGGATTAATTCCTTCGCATGATTCATCCTGACTTTCGTCAGATAGCGAAAGATTGTATCACCTGTAATTGACGCAAATACTCTGTTCAGATAATCAAAGTTCACTTCGAATTTCTCTTCAATCACTGTGCTGTCAATCTGCTCGCTGTAATTCACATTGAGATAATGCAGGACATTTTCTGCTGTGATCGTTGACTTTCGTATGTGTGTTTTATTTCCTTCCATCAGACTTGCTGATAAAAAATCCTGCGAGATTTCTATCAAAAGTGCATGGATATAAGTAGATGTAAGCCGTTTATACTGTTCTTTTCTGGTATAGTACTTCCCTACCACACTTCGGAGGGTCGCTGCATAACTCTTCTCAGGTGATAATGAAAAGGTTTTGGGAAGCAGGACAATAGAGTCGATTGCATTCCCTTCTTTCAGGTTGTCGAAAAGAATCGATTGCTTTCGCTTCTCCATCATGGTGAGCAGCAAATCCTCCTCGTCCTCTTCCTTGATCTTTCTCATTGTTTTGTGTTTGAAATGAACATAGTAATACTCACAGCTTGCGCCCTGATAACCCTTATGCTCAAGTCCGGGTTCGAGGATCAGTATTTCATGCTTTTTCATATGATACCGATGTCCGTCTTCTTCAATGAACAGATTTCCACTGATGATAATATAGGCGATATATTCATCGATGCATCTGGAAAAATGAGTCCATTTTTCCTTATAACGAATGCGTCCGACAAATCTGACCTGTGGTAATTCATCTGCATCATATAAAAACATGTTAGTATCCTCCCTCTGTTTCAAATTCAAACCACAGCATTCCCCATATCATCAGATCCGGAACGATTAACTCAATATGCCTGTTTTCCTGACTATTAATAACCTGATACGACAGCTCCTGCATACTTGCATAACCATCATCCGGAGTGGCATACCATATTCCGCGAATCTGTTTTTCCATCACCGTTCGAATTTTGATTCCGCTGACCGGATATGTTCTTTCAGACTTCGCCTCGTTCCAGATCTCCCCTTCACCGGTCAAATTGATCATATTGATCATCAGGGTGGAACGTTTTTCTTTTATGAGACACCAGACCTTTCCTCCTTCGCCTTTCGAACCAAATTGAACGGATCTGTCTTCACAGGTGAATGTGATGTCTTCATTAATGCCATCCGATGCAGTCATAGATATATCCATCATGCTCTTATCAAAAATCAGCTTGGAATAACGCACTGCAAAATCATGATAGCAGCGAAGTTTTGGTATGAATTCCTCCCGTAGCTCTGCATGATCAACAAAATAACCATCCGACAAAATTCCATTCTTCTCTCCATATGCCAGCTGATGACCTCCGGATGCGTTAATGACCGCAAAAGCCAAGAGGCTAGTTTTTTCTGCTTTTAAGAAATCAAGCGGGCTGGAAGCCGTTTTAAAAGGAGTTAGATAGGCGGCAAGCACCACCTCTTTTTTCCCGGCAGCCAGGGCTTTTCTTATTAACTGGTATAAATCTCGATAGGTCGTATTCGGCGGCCATACTTCAATGTACATACCGTCCAGATCGGTATCCGCAATCGTCTCTAACGGCCAGTCATTAACTGCATTGAACATCATTCCCGCTTCTTTGTTCGTCGCTCTCACATCCTTACAGCTCTGATTAATAAATTTAGGAAAGGTCTCTTCAAGCTGCACCAGTTTTCCTTTCGCATCCCAGCCGCATTTTGGATATCCATAGGTATCCATGTGAATTCCATCAAATCCCATGACCTCCATTGTTTCCAGGAACTGCTTCCTAAGATAGTCGTTCCAACCGCAATCAGTTTCACAGTTCATGTATACCAGCCAATTAGCAAAAATCATTGGCTCCCCGCCTAAATGATACATTGCCCAGTCTTTATGCTGTTCGTAAAAATCCTTTCCGGCAGCATATACTGCTGCATAGGCATAAGAACGGATTCCATATCGTCTGCAATCCTGAATTTTCTTTTGAATGACCTTCTTAGACATGCTGCATCCAAGCGGATTGGTGAATTGCTCGGTCGGAGGAACCAAGGTATCATGCCGATACATCCAGTCATAAAACTGAATCATATTCAAGTGCAGTTTATTGGCAAAAAGCACATCTTCTTCACCGCTGTCTTCCTCGGAAAAATGAGACAGAAATCCATAACGCAGCTGCTCCTTTGCAGACATAACGACATCAAAAGCCGTTGTAAATATTCGTTCTCCATCCTTAAAAAGCTCAACCCCGTAACCTCCGGCCGGCC
>QKDK01000230.1 GCA_003252135.1 Clostridia bacterium | reverse complement strand
CAAATGCTTTAGCGTGCTTGCTGCCATGCTCTCCGGCGTGCATAACGCCATCCCTGCGGTATGTTCTCTTTGGTCTGATCAGACAGTTTTTTTCAAAACCGATCAAATCCGTGCGGTTTGCCAGCGTAAGCGCTTCCACAACCAGATCATAGTTCTTCGGATTTCTGTATTGTATCAACGCTCTCTGCATTGCTTTTTCATGCGGCGATTTTGGGACAAATACTTCTTCCATGGTTCTTGGGTCAATTCCTGTGTAGTACATGCATGTCGAAATAGTGGAAGGTGTCGGATAAAAATCCTGCACCTGTTCAGGCATATATCCAAGGTCGCGCAGATATTCCGCCAGAGCTACCGCTTCCTTCAGCGTAGAACCCGGGTGGGAAGACATAAGATACGGCACCACGAACTGATTTTTCCCGAGCACCTCGTTCAGTCTTTTGTATTTTTTCAGAAATCTCTCATATACAGCATTTTCCGGCTTACCCATCTTTGAAAGCACTTTGTCGCTTATGTGTTCCGGAGCAACCTTTAACTGTCCGCTGATATGATGCTCAACCAGCTCTTTGAAAAAGGTATCATCTTTGTCGTTGATCAGGTAGTCAAATCGGATGCCCGATCTTATGAATACCTTTTTCACCTTGGGAAGTTCCCGCAGCTTCCTAAGCAGTTCAAGATAATCCGAATGATCAATGTCAAGGTTTTTGCAGGGAGCGGGAAACAGACACTGCTTGTCCTTGCAGGCTCCATGTGTGAGCTGCTTGCTGCAGGCCGGTGCTCTGAAATCAGCTGTAGGTCCGCCGACATCATTGATATATCCTTTAAATTCCGGATCCCAGATCAGCTGGTTTGCCTCCGAGAGAATAGATTCATGGCTTCTGGACTGTACGATCCTGCCCTGGTGAAAAGTAAGTGCACAAAAATTACAGCCTCCAAAACAGCCCCTGTTGCTCGTAATACTGAATTTCAATTCTTCTATGGCAGGAATACCGCCAAGCGCTTCATAGGAAGGATGATATGTCCTTTCATAAGGAAGAGCATAAACAGCATCCAGCTCAGATTGAGTAAGAGGTTTTGCCGGCGGATTCTGAATAACATACTCCTTCTCCTTGTAAGGCTCGATCAGAGCTTTGCCTGAAAATGCATCCGTATTGCAGTATTGTGTATAAAAGCTTTTAGCAAATATTCTTTTATCTTCTTTGATTTCTTCGAAGGAAGGCAGCCAGACCGGGTCAGTGACCTGATCTGTAGTTTTTGATTTATATACGGTGCCGCTGATAAATGTGATATCTTTCACATCAATTCCGCTCTCCAGTGCATCAGCTATCTCTACGATCGAACGCTCTCCCATGCCATAGGAGATAATATCAGCCTGTGAATCAAGAAGTATCGATCGCTTTACTTTATCGCTCCAGTAATCATAGTGCGCCAGCCTGCGGAGCGATGCTTCGATTCCGCCGATGATGACCGGCGTATTCTTGTATGTCTTTCGAATCAGATTTGCATAACAGATAGTTGCACGGTCTGGTCTTTTTCCCAGCTCACCGTTTGGAGAATACGCATCCGTCGTACGTCTTTTCTTTGCTACGGTGTAATGATTGACCATGGTGTCCATATTGCCGCCGCAGATCAGGAAAGCAAGTCTTGGAACCCCCAGTATACTGATGCTGTCTTCCTTCTTCCAGTCCGGCTGCGCAATAATGCCTACTTTATATCCATGACTTTCCAATACTCTGCTGATGATCGCAGGTCCAAAAGAAGGATGATCTACATAGGCATCTCCGATGATAAAAACAAAATCACACTGCTCCCAGCCTCTTTCCTTCATGTCTTCTTTTGATATCGGTAAAAATCCTCTTTTCATACTTCTCCTCATTCCTGTCTGATGCCCACTTTGGCTGTTACTTAGCTATTATCGAAATTAATTATCTTATTTATCCTAATTTGTGAGTTTCTGCCGCAAAAAGGAGGAGCATACAATCAGCTCCCCCTGCTGCAATCCATACCATAGTAGCGCAAAATCTTATTCTGCGCAAGTTAATCTTCGTCGTGAAGATCTGGCTTGTCAGATTCTTCAATAACTTTTGCCTGAACATCAGATGGTGCCGGCTCATATCTGCTGAATGCATATGAAAAATCACCGATTCCGCCTGTTACAGAGCGCAGTGTCGTCGAATACCCATACAGTTCCGCAAGAGGAACATCTGCCACGATTTCCTGCCGGCTGTTGAGCATCGGGTTCATACCGAGCACACGACCGCGGCGCTTTGACAGATCGCCCATTATATCTCCGGTAAAACGATCCGGAATAACGATCTTAATCTCAGCGATCGGTTCCAGAATAATCGGAGATGCATCTATGACACCCAGCTTAAATGCTTTGATGGCTGCCATTTTGAAAGCCATTTCATTGGAATCGACAGGATGATAGGATCCATCCACCAGCGTTGCCTTTAACCCTACGACCGGATAGCCTGCAAGCACGCCGCGCTGAACGCTTTCGGCAATTCCTTTTTCTACCGCCGGGAAGAAGTTCCTCGGTACGGCACCGCCGAATATCTTCTCTTCAAATACATAAGCCTTATCCATATCACCGGATGGTTCAAATTCAATATGAACGTCACCGAACTGTCCTGCTCCGCCCGACTGTTTTTTATGCCTGCCCTGTACTCTTACCTTCTTCCTGATCGTCTCCCGGTAAGGAACTCTTGGCTTACTGATTTCTACTTCAACCTTGTAGCGCTGTAGCAGTTTGCTTACGACTACTTCCAGATGCTGCTCCCCGATACCGTATAAAAGGCTCTGGTGGTTTTCAGGATCATTTTTGATCTGCAGTGTCAGGTCTTCTTCCATCAGTTTCTGCAGTGCCTGTGAAACCTTATCATCATCTCCCTTATTCTTGGTCGCATATTTCACATAGGTATATGGTACAGGTGCTTTGGGGCGATCATAGGAAACAGGAAATGCTTTCGTTGATAATGTGTCGCCAGTTACTGTATTGCTCAATTTTCCGATCGCACCGATGTCACCCGCATACAGTTCTTTTACTTCGATCTGCTCCTTGCCTCTTAGCACATAGAGCCTGGACAGCTTTTCCTCTGTATCCTTATCTGTGTTAAATATTATGGAGTCGGATTTCAATATTCCGGAGCAGACCTTGATCAGAGAGAATTTACCGATGAACGGATCTGCAATAGTCTTGAATACCCTTGCCGAGAACGGTTTGTTAGCATCATAGTCTGCATGGAAGTTTTCATCGGTATTCACATTCGTACCGGTAATAACACCTTTGTTCGGAGAAGGAAAGTAGGTAACGATCTCCTGCATTAAAAGCTTGACACCTTGTGCATGAGCACCTGAACCCATGAGCACCGGTACAACTGATCCGTCACAAACACTGCTCCTGAGTGCTGTAGATATCTCCTGTGCCGTAAACTCTTCTCCTGCGAAATATTTATTCATCAGATCCTCGCTGGTCTCGGCAACAGAATCCAGCAAAGATTCTCTATACTTATCCACATATTCCTTGGAATAATCAGGAATCGGGCATTCTTCATAGTCACTTAACTTTGTAAATCTGCGTCCTTTCATTTTTACAACGTTAACAAACCCCACAAATTTTTCATTTTCCCTGATCGGTGAGTGGAATGGAGCTACTTTCTTTCCATACAGCTCCTGAAGTTTTTCCACTACTTCACGGTAACTTGCATTATCATCATCCATATCTGTTACAAATACCATTCTTGGCAGATTGAACCTATCACAGGCTTCCCATGCCTTGATCGTGCCAACTTCGACACCTGCTTTGGCAGAAATCACGATGAGGGCCGCATCTGCCGCATATAAAGCTTCTTCGACCTCCCCAACAAAATCAAAATAACCCGGTGTATCCAGAAAATTGATTTTTGTATCTTCCCAGACAATTGGAACTACGGTCGTACTAATGGAAAATAAACGTTTTTGCTCTTCTTTGTCGTAATCGCTGATGGTGGAACCTTCTTCCACTTTTCCCTGCCGGTCGACAACACCTGTTACAAACGCCATGGCTTCAACCAAAGTGGTCTTGCCACAGCTGCCGTGCCCTAACACGGCTACGTTCCTTATCTTCTCGTACTTGTAAACATCCATGCTCTTGTCCTCCAATACGTCGATAGTCGATGACTTCCAAACAATATCAGTACATGTTCCGTATCTGACATCATTGGCAGACACCGCCTGGATAGATGATTTATCCATGGATTTATTTTACTAAATTCATGCAGGTTTTACAATAGTTTTTCGTTATAATGACTATTTTATTTGCTTTTGACATACTCTTTATTCACGAATTGCCCATATTGTTTCTAATAATATTTAGTATACCTGTATTTTTGCACTATGTACCTCTATTTATCGCAATATTTGTATACATTATATATAAATCATACAATTTGTACAACACTGTATATAAACAGAACCATCCGTAAGCACAGTACAAGCGGCTTTCGGATGGTTCTGTTTATATATTTACTTTAGCTTTTATCTATATGCTGCCTGTATCAACAACAGTCTTTTCAGCATGTCTATTATTTCTTAGTCAGCATCATCATGATTTCATTGCTTCTTTCAATGAAGCTAGTCATTGCTTCCGGTGCTAACGGTTTATGGCTCAGCATGGCAAGATCATAGAGCTGTTCGCAGATCATAGTCACATTCTTGCTCTTCTTATGTTCGATCAGGTATTTCACCAGTTCATTGTTCGCATTCAGAACAAGCGTCTGAGAATCCCCGAACATGCTCATATCCATGCCTGGCATGCTGTACATCTTCATCATGTCCTGCATTCTTCGATTTTCTTCAGAAAGCGTGATCATAGAGGATACTTTTTCGTTCTTCAGTTTTTCGACCTTTACTTCGAGTTTTTCTTTGCCTAGAGCTTCTCTGAATAGTGCGGTAAGCTTCTCGGCATTCTTCTTGATATCTTCCGCTTCATCACCTTCCACGCTATCCTTAAAGTGCTCTGTCAGGTCGGAATCGATACGCTGAAAATGAATCTTATCATTCCCTTGTTCAAGCTGGGTGATGAATGGCTGGTCGATGTTATGGGTAAGGATGACTGCATTGATACCAGCCTCCTTGAACATCTTCACATACTGGCCCTGCTGCTGTAAGTCAGTCACATAGTAAACAGTATCCTTCTTCGGCTCAGCTTTATCCCCTGAACCAAATGATTCAGTGGAATCGGTAGATTCCGTGGAATCTGAGGATGCAATTGTATCGTCAGATACATTTGATTCGCCTGCTCCCTCTGAATCTGCATTCTCATCAGCTGGTTTCGTTACTTTTACATATTCCTCAAGTGTCAGATATGCACCATTCAGATCCTTGAAGATCATAAAATCCTTCATCTTGTCACGGAATTTTTCATCTTTGAGACAGCCGTACTTAATAAACGGAGAGATATCATCCCAGAACTTTTCATACTCTTCTCGATCCACCTTGAACATACCAGACAGCTTGTCTGCTACTTTCTTAGTAATATAATCGGAAATCTTCTTTACAAAGCCATCGTTCTGCAGTGCGCTTCTGGATACATTGAGCGGAAGATCCGGACAGTCAATGGTACCTTTGAGCAGCATCAGGAACTCAGGAATAACCTCTTTGATATTATCTGCTATGAACACCTGGTTGCTGTAAAGCTTGATGGTGCCTTCCAGATTATCATACTCAGTATTCAGTTTCGGGAAGAACAGGATACCTTTTAAACGGAAAGGATAATCCATATTCAGGTGAATCCAGAACAGAGGCTCTTTATAGTCGTGAAATACCTTGCGGTAAAATTCCTTGTAATCTTCTTCTTTGCAGTCATTCGGGTGCTTTGCCCAAAGAGGGAGCACCTCGTTGATCGGCTTTGGACCCTTCTTTTCCTTGGTCTCTTTCACTGTTCCGTCTTCATTTACTTCTGCATCGATCACATCATCTTCTGAAGTTTCTTCCAGCGCTCTGTCTGCGATATCTTCTGCGGTATCTTCCGGTTTATTCGCATTTGAGAAGAAGATCGGGATAGGCATAAAGGAGCAATATTTTTCAACCACTTCTTTTGCTCTGTATTCGTTGGAAAATTCGTAGCTCTCTTCATTAAGGTAAAGTGTGATTTCAGAACCGCGGTCTGTCTTATTGCTTTCACCCATATCATAGGTCGTTTCTCCGTCTGATTCCCAGTGTACAGCCGCAGAACCTTCCTGCCAGGACAGCGTATCAATAGTCACCTTGTGAGCTACCATGAAAGCCGAGTAAAATCCAAGACCAAAGTGACCGATGATCTGGTCTTCGTTTGTCTTGCCTTTGTACTTTTCAAGAAATGCTTCTGCACCTGAGAAAGCAATCTGATTGATATACTGCTTCACTTCCTCTGCAGTCATCCCGATACCGTTGTCTATGATTTTGATTGTTTTTTCTTCAGGATTTACGATGACCTTGATCTTGAATTCATTATCTTCCGGTAATGTCACTTCGCCGATCAGTTCAAGCTTCTTTAATTTTGTGATTGCATCGCAGCCATTTGATATCAGCTCCCGCATAAAAATATCATGATCTGAATAGAGCCATTTTTTGATAATCGGGAAAATGTTCTCTGAATGAATGGAAAGATTTCCATGTTCCATACCCATAATAATGTCACTCCTTTGTGTTAATTCTAAATATTTTTCGTACTGTAATGAAATATCAGATTTACTATAATACGAACAAATTCAATTGTCAAGAAAAAATTAGCACTCATAAACTATGAGTGCTAACAAATCTTATTCAGTAAAGAATATTCCTTTGCTTTTTAAAAATTTCTTTGCATAGGCATCCCATTCACGCTCCATGGTCTTATCAAGGGTAAAGGAGGTAAGGGAGGTTCCGGTAATGACAGCTAACTGCTCATGGTCATAACTAAGGTTCAGAAATAATCCTTTGACACTCTCTTGCGTAAAATTCGCCGATGCTATGGCTTCAACGACCCGCCTTGTATTATCCTTTGTCAGCATAAGGACAATACGAAAAGAAAGCGGAGTCTTGTTACCTTTGATGAGCTGGTAAACGATTGGACGCATTTCCTGCCACAGCATATATTGTTCCTTCGGTATCGTTTCCTTTTCTTCCTCTTTATAAAAATTCATGTTCCTTCTTCCGTCAAGCGAGATACCATATGACATCTGAAGTTCGATCTCCGTTACCAGAAACCGGTCAAAGGTATCCTGAGTCAGAAGCATCGACATGAACTGTTTGATCTCATTGATTTGTAATGCCAGCACAAAAACTGTCCTCTCTTTCCTGCATAGCGGTATAGTCTGCTAAAATACTGCCCATCCTGTCAGAGCCATATAAAACTTACAATGCCAAGAATCAGCAGATGCACCGGATAGAATGCATAGAATGCATATTTCATCGAAGGGCCTTTCTTGCCCTTATAGAAAAGAATCAGTACAAATCCAAGAACGCCGATCGCCTCAAACGCATTCTGCGAAACGAACATAGAGAGAACCACAAACATCACGCACATCCAGAGTTTTTTATCCTTCAGTACATAGATTGCAGTAATCAGCATGATTCCGAAGAAGCCATAATCAGCTCGCAGGAACTCAGCTAAAATTCCGCCTGCCAGTGCGATCAGCAGGGAAAATGTATTGAATTTGACCATATCTCCAGGGAATTTTACCTCGACCTGATGAATCAGTGCAATAACTGCCAGTCCAAGCATCAGTTCAAAAAATACATTCTGGTAATTCATGTTGATGGTTCCATAAAATGCAAAATCAAAAGGAAATTCTGAAATAACGGCAAATGCAGCCATACGAAGCAGATACTTTGTAACATTTCTTGTATGCCGCAGTCCTTCCACCAGCATATAACAGAAAATCGGAAAAGCCAGCCGGCCTATTCCCCTTCCTATCGTATAGATCACATTGGTCAGGTCAGCAACATCTCCATGAAGTCCGCCGATCAGATCATATGTGATCTGTCCATTGGGCAGCAATACTGCTGTCATATGGTCAATCAGCATAAAAAAGCATGCCAGTAGTTTTAAGATAAATATACTCATGTTCTAATCCCCTTTGTATTTCATTGTTATCTTTAGTCTGCTCTGATTCGCTGCTCCTTTGGTGATCCTTTTTTCTCTCTGTCAACTGCAACACATACCGCAACTGATCTGGGCTGCATGAGCAGCTGCAGTTCTTTTTTTGAACCTGTCTGATCTTCCTGCGAGGTAGCAATCAGTATTTCCCATTTTTTGTCAGGGCTGCAGTAAGGAAGATCAAATGCATGCGGTTCCCAGTGCATATTATAAATCAGATAGAAAGACTGATCATTCTCTGTCCTGCTGATTTTTGCGTAAGCTCCGTTCAATAAGATTCCAACAGTCCGGCAGTAATTTGCGTAATCAGGATACCAGGCCTTCACCCCATGATAGGATATATCCGGACAGCCGTTTGAGATATAATCCATCTGTTTAAGCTCCAGTGTATTATGAAATACAGGATGCTTTTTACGAAGGCTGATCAGCATGGCGATAAACTCCCTGCAGGCATTTGCATTCTTTGTTCTTTTCCAGTCCAGCCAGCTGATTTCATTATCCTGGCAGTAAGCATTATTGTTTCCATATTGAGAATTCAGAAATTCATCACCTGCCAGAAGCATCGGTGTTCCCTGCGACAAGAAAAGCGCAATCAATGCATTTTTTATCATCTGCAGACGCAGACTCTGCACACGTCTGGCTGTTGTCTCTCCTTCCGCACCACAGTTCCAGCTGTAATTATAATCTGTACCGTCCTGATTTCGTTCGCCGTTCTTTTCATTATGCTTTCTGTCGTAAGTAAAAAGATCGTACAGTGTGAAACCGTTATGATCGGTAATATAATTCACAACAGCACATTTGGACGGATTCCTGACGACTCTTCCGGTAAAGGGCCTAATCTGTGCTTCATCCCCTTTCATAAATCTTCTGCAGTCATTCAGGAAGCCTTCGTTGCACTCGGCAAGATTCTGATAATCCGGTGTGACATGGCTCCCATACAGACTATCAGTATCCCAGCCTGCAGCAAGCAGTTTTGTATCTGCAAGGAAAGGATCGGCTCCTGTCAGTAAACCGGGGGCGGTCTCTGCATTAATGCGGAAACCATCGATGTGATACTCCGTTACCCAAAAACGAAGGACATCCAGAATCAGACTGTATGCTGTCCCCCTGGCAAAATCTATCTCCATAAGAACTTCGATGCCATTCGTATGCATCTTACTCACCATTGTCTTGAATTCTTTGCAGGCGTGCCACGGATCAGCGGCATAGGATGCTTTGGGCGCAAAATAAAAGCTTTTTGCACCATACCCCCAGTAGTTTACCTTCTGGGAGCTGCCTTTTTCATGTTCAGCCATAGTATGTCTGAAAACACCTTTTGCCCGCATGGTATCAGTAAGCTGTGGAATTCCCTGAATCCCGCCGCTGCCGCATAACTCATCAAAGTCATAGCAGGGCATCAGCAGAATAGCATTGATGCCAAGCTCCTTCATATAACGTATCTTTTCACAGACACCGGCAAATGTTCCCGGATGCCTGACATGAGCAGAAGGATGCCTTGTAAATCCTCTGACATGGAGCTTATACAGAATCAGTTCCTGATAGGATAGTCTAGGACTTACATCGTCGTTCCACGAAAATGTATCTCTGGCTGCAATCGCTTTACATGCTCCTGCAGAACTATTGTTCCCAAAATCCCCTCTGTCTGCAAGCTGTCTGGCATAGGGATCAGCAAATTCTCTTCCCAGTGCTTCATACCAGTAGAAAAATTTTTTCTCTTCCAGTCCGATTATGCTAAGTGAGAATATGCTCCCAAAACGGTTCTCCTTTGTCATAACAAAAACAGCAGTAGTCTCTTCCTGCTGTTCACTGTCCTTATTGTAAATTTCTATTTTTAGTCGGCATTCACCTGCATTCGGAACAGACACGGCAAAATTATGCTTCTTCCCGCATCTGCTGACTCCCAGCGTCATCGGATCACCCGGTGCGCTCATCAATCCGAAAGTGCTGCTCCCCATCAATATCAATCCTCTTCTTCGCTGTTGATCTTAAACTCCTGACGTTTCTTAGCCATTACATCACTTTCAAGATACTCATCATAGGTCGATACCTTATCGATCAGACCGCCGGGCAGAATTTCAATAATACGGTTCGCGATGGTCTGTATGAACTGGTGATCCTGCGAGGTAAATAAAGCCGCACCCGGAAACTTGATCATACCATTGTTCAGTGCTGTGATTGATTCCATATCAAGATGGTTGGTCGGTTCATCCATGATCAGCACGTTAGCGCCCATGAGCATCATTTTAGATAACATGACACGTACACGTTCACCGCCAGAAAGTACATTGACCTTCTTACTTCCTTCCTCACCTGCAAAAAGCATGCGCCCCATAAATCCGCGGACATAAGTCACATCCTTTTCGGAAGAAAACGGCATCAGGAAATCCACAATATTTTCTTCGCCTTTGAAAAGCTCCGTGTTATCTTTTGGAAAATATGCCTTTGTGGTCGTAACGCCCCATTTTATTTCACCGGAATCCGGCTCCATCTCACCAGACAGGATCTTGAATAAAACTGTATTGGCAAGTGTGTTACCGCCGACAAGCGCTACTTTATCTTCTCTGCCGATGATAAAAGAAACGTCATCGAATATTTTGACACCATCTATGCTTTTTGAAAGTTTTGTAACGGTAAGCACTTCATTTCCGATCTCACGGCTTGGTCTGAAATCGATATACGGATATTTTCTGCTGGACGGACGAATATCATCGAGCTCAATCTTTTCCAGGGCACGTTTTCTTGAAGTAGCCTGTTTTGATTTAGAAGCATTGGCTGAGAAACGCTGGATAAATTCCTGCAGTTCTTTGATTCTTTCTTCCTTCTTCTTATTAGCTTCCTTCATCTGCTTCACCATCAGCTGGCTTGATTCATACCAGAAATCATAGTTTCCGGCATAGAGCTGAATCTTTGCATAGTCAATGTCCGCAATCTGTGTACACACTTTATTCAGGAAATAACGGTCATGTGAAACCACAATGACTGTATTTTCAAAATTGATCAGGAACTCTTCCAGCCATTCAATTGCTTCCAGATCCAGATGGTTGGTAGGCTCGTCGAGCAGCAGAATATCAGGATTGCCAAACAATGCCTGTGCCAGAAGGACTTTGACTTTATCTCCGCCGTTCAGATCGCCCATCAGGTTGTAATGCATGTTTGTGTCAATACCAAGGCCGTTCAGAAGGATCGCCGCATCAGACTCTGCTTCCCATCCGTTCAGATTTGCAAATTCTGCTTCCAGCTCACTGGCCTTGATACCATCTTCTTCTGTAAAATCTTCTTTCGCATAGATTTCATCCTTCTCTTTTGAAATCTCATACAAACGCATATTGCCCATGATTACAGTATGTAAAACATCATAGGCATCATATTTAAAGTGATCCTGCTGAAGAAAAGACAGACGCTGACCCTTTGTAATAATTACGTCGCCTTTCGTCGGTTCAAGCTGCCCGGACAGTATCTTCAGAAATGTTGATTTACCGGCACCATTTGCTCCAATCAGTCCATAACAGTTTCCTTCTGTGAACTTTATGTTCACGTCCTCAAAAAGTGCCCGTTTTCCAAGCCTTAATGTAATATTACTTGCCTGTATCATATCTTTAATTCTACCTTTCTATATAGCAGGATCTTTATCATATCCTGTTACTTATCCTTATCTTGCCCTGTCCAGGACATGAACTGATCTAGTCTGTCCTGATCCGCATGACTATTTCTTGTCTCTTCCTAAAAAACGCATCTTATTTTCTTTCTTGTTCGGTGTTTCTCCCACGGCAGGATTCACATACGCACCTTTAAAATCAGACGAAAGCTTGGCAGCGCAGGAAGGACACAGTCTTCCGAATCTGATTTCTGCACCGCAGGTCTCGCAGCGGATGAACACCTCTGACCCGTTCGGAATTTCAAGTCTTCCTTCCCGGAGCATTGCATTGATATCGCTCACACTGACCCCTGTAGCACTTGATATCATGACAGCAGATGATGCTCCGTTCTCTTCTATATATTCACGGACCTTCGCATAATCATCCTTCTCGACAAATCCGCACTTTGGACATTCGTAAACGCCCAGACTTATATATATATAATCTGCTCCACACTTTTTACAATGTGTCGGTTTACCCAGCTTGTTCAGATTAAAATTCATCATGGAACCTCCTATCGCATCAAGACCAATCTGCATCCGCTTATACAATCGGAGTTATTCCGGATTTCACAAATGGGCTTATGCTTTGATTATCTTAACATCAAACGAATCATGTACTGCGCGTCTTGCTTCCGTCAGATTTTCAAATTCACAGTAATGAATCATCTGGGAAAGCAGGTTACCGATCGCTGTTGCTTCGGACGGACCCGCATATATCGTTTTCTTTGTTGCTTTAGCTGTCAGTTCATTTAAATAGTCTGCGTTACATCCGCCTCCTACGATATGAATGCTGTCGTACTTTTTACCTGTCATGCTTTCAATCTCAAGCACTGTACTCGCATAACTTTCTGCAAGACTCTGATAAATACAAGTCGCAAGTTCACCGATATTCTTTGGTGCACGGATTCCCTGCTCGACCAGTGCTGCTGTAATTTCTTCTGTCATGTTTTCCGGTGCAAGGAAACGATTATCATTGATATCCACGCGTCCCGGATACTTATCTTCCTGTATAGCCAGTTCACAAAGCTGCGCAAAAGAATACTTGTTACCTGTCTCTCTTCTGACAGACTGTATCATCCAGAGTCCCATAATGTTCTTCAGGTAACGGAAACGGTAGTCATAACCGCCCTCGTTCGTGAAGTTTCGCCGTCTGCTTTCTTCACTTAAGTCAGGTTTTTCAAGCTCAACACCCATCAGGGACCAGGTTCCTGAACTGATGTAGACTACATCACTGCTGTTATATACCGGTACCGCCATAACTGCAGAACCTGTATCATGTGCTGCTGCCTGAATGATCTCACAGTCATAACCTACATAATTCTTTAATTCTTCTCTCAGGTTGCCTACCTTTGTTCCAGGCATGGTAATCGGCAGGAACATGTCTCTGTTCAGGCCCAGCTTTTCAATTAACAGGGTATCCCATGTCTTGCTTGCAGCGTTCAACAGCTGTGTTGTACTGGCAATGGTATATTCACACATCTTTCTTCCCGTGAACAGGAAATCAAAATATTCCGGTGTCATCAGCATGGTCTTAGCCTTTGCCAGATATTCCGGATGCTCTTTTTTGACAGCCAGAAGCTGGTATATTGTATTAAATACAGCTTTCTGTATACCGGTTCTGGCATACAGCTCTTCCTGTGAAATGTACTTTAACAGTTCTTCGTCCATACCGATATTTCTCTGGTCACGATACCCGACTGTCTGTCCGATAACCTGATCATTACCATCAAGAAGTACAAAATCAACTCCCCAGGTATCTATCGACATGGAAACCGGTACCTTGTTCTGCAGTTTACATTTTCTCATACCAACACATATTTCGTCAAATAGTTTTTGGTAATCCCAGCACAGATGTCCATCCTGTTCGTACAATCTGTTTTCAAAACGGTGCATCTCCTCACACACGATCTTCCCTTTGTTAACATGTCCAAGAATCAGACGTCCGCTTGATGCTCCTATATCAACTGCAAGATAATATTTCATTACTGTAACCTCCGCTATACTTTTCTTATGATTTCTACTGTTCTACTTTTCTTATGATTTCTACTATTCTTATGATTTCTACTTTTATCTTATTTAGCTCTTTGCTTTTGAAAGAACCAAAATGATTATTTGTCCTCCATTGATGTCTGGCTGTACCTCAGCGTAACACCGGCATCCTCGCAGGCCTGCAGCCATTGTGCGTCAGGTTCTGATTCTGTTACAAGGTAGTCTATATGATTCAGGTCACAGATTTTTGTAAAAGCCACCTTCCCCCATTTGGAACGATCTGCCATGATTATAGACTGATTGGCCGCTTCGAGCATTGCCTTTTTGATCTGCATGTCAAGTTCAGAGGAGTCTGTGATGCCCGCATGTTTATCGATCCCTTTGCAGGAAATAATGGCCTTGTCAACATGATAGGATTGTATCATATTCACCGCCTGATAACCGACAAGTGCAAGCGAACCTTCCTTCAGGCTTCCGCCTGTGGACAGAATACGCCAGCCTGCCACATCAGCAGCATCCAGAAGTATCTCCACGGAATTGGTAATGATTGTCAAATTTTTCTTATGCTTCAGGCTCTTAGCTGCATATACTGCTGTTGAACTTGCATCCAGCATCAGATTGTCTCCGTCTTCTACCAGCTCGTTAATGATTTCAGCAATATACTGCTTGCTTTCTACATTTGCACGTTTTCTTATCTTGAACGGCAGGTCTGTATTCAGACTTTCATTCAGGACAGCTCCGCCGTAAGTCTTCCTTGCAAGTCCTTCTTTCTCCAGCTTGTCAAGGTCTCTACGTATGGTTTCTTCCGTAACACCATACCGTTCCCGAAGCTCTGCTACAATTACACTTTTTTCCTGCTGAAGCAGTGCCAGGATTTCATTTTTCCGTTCAATAGCCAGCATTAATTCCCTCTCCTTCAATTTTCAATTCTGAAAATCTCTTCCCATACATTACGTTACAAAATCTCATGCATTCAGATAAAATCTTTCACTTTTGAAATTCTTTTCGTTGTGAAAACCATGTACGTTTCAGGAAAATTTAACCCGGAAAACTTTCAATACCCATGATTTTAACATAACTTAAGGGTTTGTACAATATCCACCTTCCTGGTTTACATGAAGATTTTCCAAATCACTTTCTGTTACAGCATGCTCTGAATGTATCTTACAATTATTATCTGTCAGCGTCAGATCGATAACAAAAGAAGGATAGTCAGAATTTTCATTCCCGACTATCCCGGTATTTTAAAGTCAGACAATCGTTTCCCAGAGCTTTTTGTCTGGATTTGCGATGATCGAGCTGTCAAGATACATGCCTCTGTCACCAGCTGCCCCCTTCGCACGTTCGATTGCAGCCGTAACTGCCGCAACTTCACCTGCAAGGAAGAGGTATGATTTTCCGCACATGCCTCTGGCCAGCCTGAGTTCAATAAGTTCGACCTCCGCAGTTTTAGCAGCTTCATCTGCAGCAACGATCATGGAAGCCACATCATAGGTCTCCAGGATACCAAGGGACCGCAGATCAGTAACCTCACACGCTCCGTAAATTGCCGGAAAAATGCCTTCATGCGGATTTCCCAGAACAAAACTTCCAATCAGCTGCTCCGGCAGCAGACTCTTTGCCGAGTCAATGGCAGCCGACACACCGCTGATATCACCTTCGAAAATCAGAATGTATTTACCAGGGCAAACTGTCTGCGCTTCCAGAATGTTGACCTCTGCTGTTTTAATGATGGTATCTGCTGCTTTTACACCTGCAGAAACCGTTTTGTATTCTACCATTCCGATGGCTTTACTCATGACTGTCTCCTGACCTTTCTGCCTTCACTCTGTCTATCATAATAAAACGTCCGCTGCATTCCGTGATCTTCCCGCTTATTGATGCATGCACTCCTGCGGACAATTTTCCTTCCTCCGCTTCTGCTATAACATCTCCCACTCTGACAATATCACCTTTTTTTACTATCGGTATGGATGGTGCTCCGATATGCTGGTTCAGATATATAGTGACCCTGTCCGGTATAAACGCATTTTCCCTCATAGGTGCCGGTACATTATATTCTGTAAGTCCCAGTCTGCCGATAAAACGTTTCATGGCTGTCATTCTGTAGGCTCTTGCTTTATCTGCTTCCAGTTCCTGCGTGACCACAGGTGCTGCAACTCCATTTTTTCTTAACTCTGCCTTGCATTCCTGAATCAATGTCCTGGGAGCCAGTCCCTGCGGACAGGCAAACAATTCACAGACTCCGCAGGCACAGCAGAAGTGAGTGTTCAGATAAACACCTGTCTTGCTTGAATCACCGCTGGTAGCAGACTGCATAAATGCATGCGGTTCTATCGGGTGCCCTAAAAGATGCCTCGGGCACAGATCCGTGCACATCTGACACTGACAGCAGCTTGCCATAGCCCGTTTCATATCTATTTTAACATTGGTCTGTTTTTTCCTTATGACTGTATTCGTCAACGGAAGAACAAGTATTGCATTCGTTGTCTTGGTGATGGCTTCATATCTGGGAATGATACGTCCGGTTGCCGGGCCTCCCATTATATAGGCAACATCATCGCTTGTCTGCCCGCCCGCTAGTTCTACAGCTTGCTTAGCTGTCATACCGATCGGAACTCTCAGTGTACATGGGTTCTTCACTTCTCCCGCTACAGTAAGATACTTGTGCGTCACAGGCTTTCCTTCGTGAACGGCCAGATACATATTATACATTGTCTCAACATTGAACACTGTAACACCGATCTGGATGGGAAGTCCGCCTGCCGGAACGATTCTCCCTGTGGTCTCAAAGGTCAGAATAACTTCATCACCGACCGGATAGACTTCCTTCAATAGTTGTATCTTCAGCCCCGGAAAGCTCTCGTGGTGTGCCGATACCGCTTCTATTGCTTCTTTATAACCTGCCTTCAGCGCAATATATATATTTTCTATTGAAAAAACGGCAGCGATTTCTGTCATCATGGTCATGATTTCGTAGGCATGCTCTGCCAGCAGCTGTCTGTGAACCTTCAAAAGCGGTTCGCATTCCGCACAGTTCAAAATCATGGTATCTGCCTTGTCCGAAAGCTTTGCATAGGCTGGAAATCCTGCTCCTCCGGCCCCGATGACTCCGCTGTCTCTGATGATTTCTTTCAATTGTGCAGCGTCCATCGTCATCTCCAATCCTGTCAATTATAAACGATCTCCATTGTCCACAATACCGACGATTGCAGCATCAATAGGTGCATCCGGATGTCCGCAGCCGGCTCTTGCAGCACTTCCTACTGCAACCAGAACAATCTCACCGATTCCTGCTCCGACATTGTCAATCGCAACCAATCGGTCCCTGTTCTCGCCCATACAGGGCAACGGCTCAACGATCAGAAACTTATTTCCTACCAGCCGTTCATGTTTTCTGGTTGATACGATACTGTCTATTACTTTTCCGACCAACATCCTTCTACCTCCATAATGATTGTAAATCTGTCACAAACCTGATTATTTACTGAATGATGACCTGGTCACCAGTTCTTATTTTTGCTGCATTGGCTTCGTCTGTGTCAATGTGCATTTCCAGTGTAAAGCTTTCATCCACACGGATCTGTACATGATTGAATATAGTCCCGCGCTCATTTTCCGCAACGACTGACACAATCTGATTGTCCTTTACACCTGCCTGTTTTGCGTCCTCAGGAGACATATGGATATGACGCTTTGCTATGATACAGCCTTCTTTCATATATAAAACACCCACAGGACCTACAACTGCTAACGGTGCTGAACCGCTGATGTTGCCGGATTCCCGGATTGGTGCCTTGATTCCCAGTTTAATCGCATCGGTGGAAGAAACTTCTACCTGCGTTGCTTTTCTGACCGGTCCTAAAATACGTACATTTTCAATGGCACGCAGCTTCAGACCCACAATTGTTACCGTCTCTTTGCAGGCATACTGTCCGCCCATTAGATCCTTGCATTTTGTCAGCTGATATCCCTGACCGAATAAGGTTTCAACATCGCCCTGTGTCAGATGAATGTGTCTGGCCGACACGCCCACAGGAACCTGAAAACCGCTCATTTTTGCTATTGTACTGTCTGATGCCTGAGGTGTTGTAAGTTTCCCGGCAACTGCCTCTTCTACCAATTTTGTTACAAGTCTGATTGTTGCTTCATCCATTACAGCCACCGCCTTACCTATCTAACATAATAAATCAAAGTTATTTGCGAAGAACCAGATGGAGTGCCTGCGCACGATCATTGCCGGTTCTGTATATAGGAAGCTTTGCTTCCTATTACCTACCGGCAGGAACGGTCAGACCGCCCCCGCCGGATATCTTTCCATACTATGCATGAATCTCATGCATTTAACAACCTGATCTTTATAACTCAGATTATTTTAAAGATGGTAATATTTTCTCAACGTCTGTGTGAGGACGAGGTATTACGTGTGTAGCAACCACTTCACCAAGTTTTGCTGCATTAGATGCACCTGTTTCTACTGCTGCCTTAACTGCTCCTACATCTCCGCGAACCATAACGCTTACAAGACCAGATCCGATTTTCTCTGTTCCTACAAGTACTACGTTTGCTGCCTTTAACATAGAGTCAGCAGCCTCGATTGCTGCAACCAAACCTCTTGTTTCTACCATTCCCAATGCTTCCTGTGCCATTTTTATTTCCTCCTTTAAATTTGTTTCAGGTTTCCCATTTGATTTTGTATTTGTTTCATTTATAATCAGCGGAGTATCCGCCTGATTCTTGATCTGCGCAGCATTTTCTGTCCCTGCTGCTTTTGCAGGCTGACTGCTTGTAACCACTGCCTTTTTTCTGGTCTGTGTTTCCTTTTTTTCTACTTCGAAACTGACCTTTTTCTTATCATTGCTGTCCTTGTTCTCTGCCATAGGATCACTTCCTCATCTTCTGAGCACTTAACTCGACCATGCGACATGTTTCTTCGTGCGGATTTGCAAGGACCAGTGTTACACAAGGGTGTATCATGGCTGTCGCTGCTGCTGCATCCACTGCCGCTTTCACCGCAGACATCTCCCCCTGAACGATCACTGTTACCAGTCGTCCGCCTAACTTTCTCTCCCAGGTAACAAACTCAACATCCGCTGCTTTGCACATTGTGTCAAGGGCATCGATCGCTGCCGTTACGCTCTGAAGTTCAATAAAACCCATTGATTTCATATGTATCCTCCATTTCCGACTGATTGCATTAGTTCTTGTCAAGTCCGTTGAGATGGAGCATCGGATCAACACCTGATTCCACATTGGCAATCACATGCTTCGATACCACACCTGTCAGTGCATTGGCTGCTTCTTCTGCTGCTTCAACAGCTGCTTTCACATCATCCACACCGCCGCGGAATTTAACGCAGACAATCAGGGGAACCGGAAGCTTATCTGCATTTGCCGGCTTATTACGGTCAAAGGGCTCAACCGTAACATTTGCTGCCTTACATCCGGCATCACATGCCGCAAATGCTGCGACAAGTCCATATACTTCTATAAATCCGACCGCATTCTGGTTCATGCTGTTCCTCCTAGTTTACGATAGCTATTTTCAGGCCTTCCATCTTAACATTCTTAATAAAGCCTTCATTGATATCATCAAGTTTATACTTGTGAGTGATCAGTTTGGACATCGGAAGTCCGATGGCATTTGCTCTTTTTAAGAAGTCAAAGGTGGTAGCATAGTCACGGAGGGTATATACCCATGAACCGACCAGCGTTATCTCTTTGGAACAAAGATCAAAGTGCGGATTGATGGTTGCGTCTCCGCCGTTTATGAAGAAACCAAGTTCGCAGAGTCCGCCGCCGTTGCGGATAAATTTATAGATGTTGGAATGTCCGACCGGCGAACCGGTGCACTGGAATCCAAAATCTGCATAATAGCCGCCAAAAGCTGATTTTACGCCTTCAGCAAGAGCTTCGATGCCTTTGTGATCTTTAAAGTTCACAGTTTTAGTAGCGCCCATTTCTTTTGCAAAGGCAAGGCGTTTTTCTTCCCCGTCAACTGCAACGATGTTCTCGATGCCCATGGTACGAAGAACGGCGATACAGATCAGACCGATCGGGCCGCATCCCTGAACAACCACACGACTGTTGAAACGAAGAATATTCGTTGTCTTTGCTCTCTCAACTGCATGAATCAGAACCGCACATGGCTCTATCAGGATACGGGAATCAAGATCAAGATCACTTACATTGAATACCGTTGAACCGCCGCGAATCACAAGGTAGTCAGCGAACCAACCATTCAAGTGTATATCATCATCGGGAAGAAGTCCATAGACATCTGCACCGCCAACATTTTGTTTGTTCAGATCGAACATGGTGATATCCGGGTTATCCTTAAAGATCATACAGGTAACTACCTTATCTCCCAGAGACAGGGACTTGCCTGCGCTGTCCTTTTTTACGTTCTTTCCCATTTTTACGATCTCGCCTGTGCCTTCATGTCCAAGAACAACAGGAATCAGTGCAAAGGGATCTCTTTTATATTCGTGTGCATCTGTGCCGCAGATACCGCATCCTTCAACCTTGACAAGAATATCATTATCCCCGAGTTCAGGAATTTTATATTCTTTCAGTTCAATTTTTTCGATACCAGTCAGCATGGCTGCACGTGATGTTGATGGCACTGGACCTGCAGAAGCTTTTTTTGCTGCCGGTGCATCCTTCATGCCCGCAAGCACCTGCTTCACAATATCTTCTATTGCTGCGGAATTCATTTCCATGTTTTTACCTCCTAAATTACTTACATTTCGTCACTAACCTATCTTATACAGAGACTGTCGGACATTACACAGCGTCTTCTCTTGGTAAAGGTAGAAGCTGAGGTCAGTCCCTCACCGGTACGGCTTGCAATGGTAAAGGTGCAAAAACCTTCACCGCCGAATCCGATAGCTGCATAGGATGGGGCATTCTTCACAAAAATAGCTGTATCGATGGCTTTACCGTACTTTGTAAGATTGTCGATATTCTTTGAATGCATATGCGCAGAATGACGGTTGCCGTGCTCGAGCCAGACTGCCTGTTCAATGGCATCATCCACATCCTTTGCACGTACAATGCCAAGAATCGGCATCATCAGTTCTTCTGCAATCAGCTTGTGTTCCTTTGGGCCTTCAAAAATCAGACATCTTGTTGTATTCGGTGCTTTCACACCGATCATGGACAGCAGTGTGATTGCATCTTTCCCGACACATTTTCTGTTCAGTCCTTTTTCTGTGATTACGACAGATGTAAGCTTTTCCTGCTCATCTTTATTTAAAAGATAGCAGCCGTTCTCTTCGATCATATAGTGCATCAGTTCATCCATGATGCTCGATACGGCAACTACTTCCTTTTCTGCTATGCAGGGCAGGTTATTATCAAAGGTACAGCCATTCACGATATCTGCAGCAGCTTTTCTGATGTCTGCTGTTTCATCAACGAGTGCCGGAGGATTTCCTGCACCTGCACCGATACCTCTTCTGCCGGAAGAAAGAACCGTTGTTACGACACCGGGGCCACCGGTTGCCACGATGAGCTGAATGCTTTTATGCTTCATCATGACAGCACTTGATTCCATTGTCGGTTTTGTAACAGAGACTGCTACATTGGACGGACCGCCTGCTTCTATGCTTGCCTCATTGACAAGCTGTACTGCGTAGTTGGAAACCCTGATAGCAGCCGGATGCGGATTGAATACCACCGTATTGCCACCTGCGATCATACCGATGCTGTTGCAGATCACAGTTTCACTTGGATTGGTGCAGGGCGTTATGGCACCGATCACGCCAAACGGTCCCATTTCTGTCAGGGTAAGGCCCCTGTCACCGGACCAGGCTGTAGTCGTGATGTCTTCCGTTCCCGGTGTCTTCTCTGCAACCAGTTGATTTTTCAGTATTTTATGGCTGACATTGCCCATTCCGGTCTCTTCCACTGCCATTCGTGCCAAAACTTCTGCATTTTCCATTGTTTTTTTTCGAATTGCTGTGATGATTTTTTCCCTGCCGTCCATGGACATCTGTTTCATTACTTTTTGTGCTTTCACGGAAGCTTCTATCGCTTCTTCCATTGACTCAAAGATTCCGTTTCCAGTACAGGAAACTCCTGCAACATTCATGCTTTTTAAGACCTGTCGCACGATATCCTGTATCTGTGCTTCATTGACTGCCATTTGTATTCCTCCTTTGGAAAGTCAGGCTTCTTGCATGGATTATTTAATGCCGAGCTGTTCCATTACTCTCTTTGTAATCTCTGCTACAACATCTGCAGAAGCTGATCCTGCTGTTTCTGTTATCTTTTTGGAAGGATTGCAGTTATGGCAGTTTGCTGTGCCGCCCTTCATATTAAGGCAAAGATCAGCCGGGTGCTTGCCCTTCATACCAAATGCCTGTCTGATTTCATACAGACGCTGTACCTGTGCAGGACTGAGTTCCTTTGGTCCTCCAAGCATTTTTGCATTGAACAAAAGCTGTGCATAGAATTCTAAGGATTCCATCTTGTGATATGCATTCAGCAGAGAATCTGAGAAGGAAAGTGCTCCGTGATTCTCAAGAAGAACTGCATCGAAGTGCTCTAAGTATTTTTCAACAGCATCCGGGATCTCTTCAGTGGAAGGTGTGCCGTACTCAGCGATCGGTACACAGCCAAGTGTGATAACAGCTTCCGGCATAATCGGTGCAGAAAGCGGAATACCAGCGATTGCAAAGCTTGTTGCATAAATAGGATGAGCATGTACAACAGACATAACATCAGGTCTTTTTTTGTAAACTCTCATATGCATTTTGATTTCTGAAGATGGCTTGAAGCCCTGATTTGCCTGGATTACTTTCCCGTCTCTATCTACTTTACAAATGTACTCCGGTGTCATAAAGCCCTTGCTCACACCTGTAGGTGTACATAAAAACTCATTCTCGCTGATTCTTACGGAAATGTTACCGTCGTTGGATGCTACCATTCCTTTGTCATAAATGCGTCTTCCGATTTCACAGATCTGTTTTTTGATTTCGTATTCCGATGCCATTCTTTTTTCCTCCTAAAATGATTTTCTCATAATAATATGCTGTATTGGTTTTTCTCTATATTGTAAAGCATGCTTAACTTACTGTAATTCTGCATACCTCAAACCCTAATTTTTTTTCTGCGTAGTCAACGACTGCCCGCATGGATTCCTCGACTTCTGACACACTGCCGGTGATGATCAGCGTTCCGGTCGTCAGGTCGATCTTTGACAGCTTCACACCGGATGTCTTGATGGCGATATCAGCTGCAATGACTGCTGTCTCTCCCGGTGTTATGGTCAGAATTCCAATGGCTGCTCCTTTTTCCTTGGGGATTTCTGCATAAACTGCATCTCCCTGTGCTTTATGTACCTGTGTAAGAAGCTCATGATCTGGATTTGCTATAACATGAGCAATGGTGATTTGTTTACCGGGTACGATTTCCTGAATGATTCTCATCTTTTCTCCTGCAATTTCCGACAGAAATTTATCCATGAAGCATCCTCATTCCTGTGCCTTACTTTGCCCGCACATTTTGTTCATGCCGACTTACCGGCATTCCTCTATAGATTCGATAAAATTTATTGTAATTTTCTTGTTTTTGTATATTGGTTTTCTTATTAGTTTTCTCTTATTGGTTTATTTACCTTTATTATATCTGTTTTTTGTATCGATCAGCCGCCCAGCTGACAGGTCAGACCGGATTTTTTAGCTTCGGCAAGCAGAACCTCTGCTTCCTCATCTGTCATGGTCCTGATATGTGCCATCTCATATGGCCGGCCAAGCGCTTCATACTTTCCTTCCCCATACCTGTGATATGGCAGAAGGTGAAGCTCCTTTACTCCCTGAAGTGTTGCTGCAAAAGCAGCTATCTCTTTAATTTCTTCCCTGGTCGCATTGAATTCCGGTACGACAGGAACTCTTATGATCAGTTGTGTTCCTGATGCCGCTGCAATCTTTCTGGCATTTTCCAGTATCAGTTCATTAGACCTTCCCGTATACCTTTTATGTTTCTCCGGGTCCATATGCTTGATATCCATCAGATACATGTCTATATAGGGAAGAACACGCTCTATAACTTCAAAAGGAAGACCGCCTGTGCTTTCTACAGCTGTATGAAAGCCTTCTTCTTTACAGGTCATCAGCAATTCTCTGGCAAATTCACTCTGCGCTAAGAACTCTCCGCCAGATAGGGTTACCCCCCCGCCTGAGCGATGATAATACGGCTGATCTCTGCGAATCGTCTTCATGACCTCTTCGACAGTCACATCCTGACCGGCTTTTTTTCTCTTGCCGTTCATCAGCATGGTCTGGATCTCAAACTCCTGAGATTCCGGATTACAGCACCATTTGCAGCGGAAAGGACAACCTTTCAGAAAAACAATGGTTCGAATTCCCGGACCGTCATGAACGGAAAACCGTTGTATGTCAAATATTCGTCCCGTCATCTTATCTCTTAACCTCTTTATCTGCCATTGCAGTCATCTATATATGATGTTCTGGCATTTTTTTCAAACGGTACTCTTGTTTACACGCCGCTGATATGCTCTGTACGATGGATAATATCATCCTGCAGGGATTTTGATAATGTTGTGAACAATGCACTGTAGCCTGCTACCCGAACCACAAGTCCTTTATAATTCTCCGGGTGCTTTTGTGCATCCAGCAAAGTGTCACGGCTGACTACATTGAATTGCATATGCATGCCCTTCTGGTCAAAATAGGCGCGAATCAGAGCAACAAAGTTCTCGAGACCCTTTTGTCCCTTTAAAGCACTCGGATGGAACTTCTGGTTGAACAGGGTTCCGTTGGAGGCTATAAAATGGTCAAGCTTTGCGACCGAATTGGCTGCTGCTGTCGGGCCGTGCACATCACGTCCGGCAACCGGGGATACACCATCTGCAATCGGCGCACCTGCAAGTCTTCCATCCGGTGTGGCACCGGTCTGAGCACCGAGCGGCACATTGGCCGATACCGGATACAGTCCCGCCTGATACTGTCCGCCGCGCGGATTGAAGAACTTCTCGAGCGGTTTTGTGTAAGTGTAGGCGGCATCTCTTGCTATCTCATCCACTTCTTCGATGTCGTTGCCAAATTTCGGAACTTCTTCGATCATATCAAGCAGATATTTATAATCATGGCTCATATATTCTTTTGCTATGGTCGCAATGACCTGTGCTGCGGTTGCCGCATCCACTTCTTTGCCGGCCGCTTTCAGACCTGTGAACACCGTCGATGCAAGTTCAAAAATCGTTCTTTCATCCGGAATACCAAAGTTGACCTCCAGCGCATCCTTCAGTTCTTTCATGGTGATCTTCTTCTGTTCATAGACCAGTGTTTTGATTACATATAGTGCATCTGCCATGTTGGCAATACCAAAACCCTGCGGACCCGTGAAGTTATATACCGCACCCCCCTCTTGAAGGCTGATACCGCGTTTGATGCAATCATCGACCATACAGGATTCAAAAGGAAGCGGACATCTTGTAGCATGGGCTACATCGATGGAATTGTCCGAATTCACGAGAAGCCCGATCTGGTAGTTCATCTGCGCTTTATAGGCATCGTAGAATTCGTCAAAGCTATTCATCTTTGTCACATCACCTGTCTGAATGCTGATTTGTTCTCCTTTTGAATAACCGTTGTTGAAAACAAGCTCCAACGGACGACACATATTGAAGAAGGCAGCATCATGCCAGCCGTCTGTCATGCCAGGTTTCTGCGGTTCTACGCACCCTATAATGGAATAATCTCTTGCATGCTCAAGCGTCAATCCCCTGTTGATCAAAGCTGGAATGATGACTTCATCATTATAGTAAGCCGGAAGACCTACCCCTGTTCTTGTGAGCTCCGCTGCTTTAAGCATCAGATCCTGCGGTGTCTTATTCCACACACGAACAGAAAGAGAGGGCTGCGGCAGCTGAATATGCATGGCTGCTTCTATGCACATATAAGACAGATCATTGGTCACATCTTCACCGTCAGCGTTCTGTCCTCCAACGATCAGGTTCTGGAAGAGACTGTAGCCTGCAAAGCCTTCTGCAGAAACGGCATCTCTGACTTTATTCAGATCATTTAATTTTACCCAGATGCAGTCGAGAAGCTCCTGTGCTGACTCTCTGGTAATCTTTCCAGCTTCCAGGTCTTTTTTATAATAAGGATACATGTACTGATCAAAACGTCCCGGTGATATCGAGTGTCCGCTCGATTCGACCTGCAGCAGCATCTGTACGAACCAGAAGGATTGACAGGCTTCATAAAAGGAGGTGGCACCAAATTCCGGCACTCTGTTGCAATTGGCAGCTATCTGGTTGAGTTCGGCAGCTCTTTTACTTAATGCGCTGGAATACCCTAAGTTCTTCACTGCTTCTGCTTCCAGAGCATCCGCTTGCTGTTTGGCAAGCACCGCATAACGATTTGCATAGGCAACTGCCGCTTTACAGCTGATCATGACTGCTTCTAAAAAGAAATGTCTTGTTACATAATCGGGATCCGAAACCTTTAGTTTCTTATCTTCTTCAAAGGCTTCCTGATAAATCCCGCTAAAACCTATTGCCAGAACCTTGTCATATGCTACTGTAATATGTCCGACACCGTTATAAAAATAATTCCCTGTAGTGAATACATTATGCTCCATCGACTTGATGGTTTCCTTAGTCATCAGCGAAGTGGCAAGTTCACTTGTTGTCCTGCCCTTCCAGTAAGGATGAATATCACGCAGCAGTCTTTTAGTCTGCTCGGAGATATAAAAAGGATCCGCACTGCGGGTTTCCACGGTATCAAATTCTGATTCCAGCCAGCTGTAAGAAAACTCAGGAAAGGTCTGGCAGCCGCGCGGTGCAATACTTGCACTGCCTGCAATCAGTTCTTCTTCTCTAATTATGATAGGGATATTTAATAGAATATGGGAAAAGGCTTTGGCACGCCTTGAAATGATGGGTTCGCCCTCTGTCTGACGATAGGATTCTGTTAGAAGTACTGCTCTGTCTGCTTCAATTTCGGGAAGCTTTGCGTACAAGTGGTAAACCAAATGTTGGATTCTTTCGCTTTTCTTTATGCGAAACTGGTCTAATCCGGCCATATTTTTCCCCTTTCTTGTCTGTTTGTGTCCGTTTGTATTTGATTATACGGTATTGTTTTTGTATTGTCAACACAAATCCACATGTATTTTTGTCATTTTCTCATTAAAAAAAGCGAGATTTTCTTAATATTTACAGAAAAATCGCGCTTTCTTTCCATGACAATTATCATTATTTATGCAATTATGTTGTTTTGCCTTTTATTATCCGTTATTATCATTCCTCTTTACACATCCTGATCTGATAGTATATCTATTAGAAATGAAGCACAAAACCTTCTGCTGTCTTTTCCTGTTCCGATATGCCAAATCCCTGCTGCTCCAGGTACCCTCTGTACATGCTTTCCGCTTCTGCTTCAGAAGCGACCCTGTCGCTGATCATCAGCTCACAGACATAGCCGCGAAAAGACGGTTGATATTTGTCACCGCCAAGCATGATCTGTTTAGTGATCCGAAGCGGCGGAATATGCTCCAGTACTGCGGCCTGTCTTCCGTTAAAATACAGTCTGCAGATCTCGCTTCTTGCATCATAGGTAACTGTAAGATAAGTCCATTGATTCACCGGCAGTGAACAGCATCTGGTATCATACCAGCCTAAAACCTCGCGGTCATCCTTCATGCGGTACACTGCTGTCCCTTCCCATGCAGAAGGTACCAGGCTGGCGAACCCGTTATCGAACTCTATAAACAGAACACTGACCCAGTATACAAGTTCATTTGGACAGATCCATAAAGATATGGAATAGCTTTCACTTTTCAATACATCTGCCGGAAGCTGCAGGTAATTTTGTTTGACCGGTCCTCCCGGAAAATAAATAGCACATCTGTCCTTTACAACACCTTTGCCATATGTGACCTCTGTTCCCTTAAACTCACCTTTATACATTCCGCTTTCATCCAGCAGTGTAGAGCAAAATGAGAATCTGACAGCATGCTCCTGTTTTCTCTTCCATTCTTTTGCAAACATTTCGAACTCGATCATCGCGAGCGCTCTGCAGTAATAGTGCCCTTGTGCCAGTTCACACCCGCAGCCGGTAAGGAACAGAACCTGTTCCTGCGATTCTACTCCCTCTGCGATCAGTTCAAGTTTGAGATCTTTTCCCATAGACAGTACATTTTTTATAACAAGACGCCCTCTTTCACCATGTCCCGATAAAGATAAAAAGCTTCCATCGAGCTTCAACTCATCAATATAAGCACTTTTCAGCATATTCAAAGACGAATAACCAGAGCCAAAATCATCGATTGCTATTTTGAATCCGGCTTCCTTCAACGTCTTTATAATCTTTTCGATCTGTATTGTATCCTTTACAAATGCACTTTCCGTAATCTCCAGGATCAGCTCGCTTCGGTCTACGTTATACCTGTCCGTAATTTCAATTAGTTTGGTGGAAAAGTCCTCCTGATAAAAGTGGAGCCTGGACAGGTTGACAGATACCGGCAGCGCCGCAAGATCTGCACTGTTCCATATCTGTTTCTGTCTGCATACAGATTCAAAAACAAACAGGTCAACCTCCAGAATAAAGCCTGTGTTCTCAAAGACCGGTAAGAACTGCTCCGGGTCGAGCAGACCATCCGCCGGGTGCTCCCAGCGGATCAGAGCTTCTGCGCCGACTAGTTCTGAGGTCACCATATTCATGCGGGGCTGATAATAAATACGCAGCTCCTTTTTATCAAGAGCCGAACGCATTTCATTTTCTATCTTTCTCCATTCCAGAAATTCACGTTCAATAATATCATAAGCAACATAACGATTCTTGCCGCTTTGTTTTGCACGATACATGGCAGTATCACATTTGCACAGAATATCATCCAGTGAACAGTCACATGATTGCTGGATAACAATACCAATGCTCAAGGAGATATGAGTTATGACATCTCTTCGCTTTCCAGTATGAAAGACCGCGTGAAGTATTGCTGATGCAGTATTCTCGACATCCGTCCGCGACATGTGTCCGGGAAGAACAATGACAAATTCGTCCCCTCCGATTCTTGATATAAATGAACCTTCTGTCACATTATCAACCAGAACCTTACTGACCAGAACAAGTAATTCATCACCGGTACTATGTCCATAAATGTCATTGACCGTTTTAAAGTTATCAAGGTCTAGAAACATATAATGGTTCACGGATTTCCTGTCCATTGAATCATAGAATCTGAACAGTCCTCCCCGATTGGGAAGTTTGGTCAGATAATCACACTCTGTCGTTGATCCCTTCCATCCCCCTGCCATACTCTTCGCCCCCCATTGCGTTAAGTAAGATATTTATATGTGTACTCCAGAAATGTTGTCATTTCCCGAAAAACAACATCCTTGGAAGTTCCTCCAAAATAAGCGCAGATATATTTTTTCCCTTCATCATTGATTACTGTTGCTACATAGCAGGAACCTGCCGCATCCGTAGAACCGCTCTTTGTTCCGATCGCCTTAAAATAATCACTGCAATAGGTGTCACTTTTTGTCAGATACCAGTTGGTGCTTTCTATTTCGCGTGATGCCATGGCGTCACAGGCAGGTACTGTATATTTTGCTTTTTTTACAATTTCACAGATCGCCTGATTCTTCATCGCAGCCGCTGCCAGCTTTGCAATATCTGTCGCTGTCGAATGCATCTGTTCATAATCATTTCCGATATCAAGCCCGATGGCGTTATCGACCTTGGTATTCGTAAGTCCAAGTTCTTTCGCTTTTTCGTTCATCTTATCTACAAACCCGGAAATGCTTCCCCCAGCGGCATTTGCAATGACATCTGCAGCATCACCATATGACGAGATCAGCAGAAGATGCATCCAGACCTCCAGTGTATATGTCGTTCCTGCGACAACTCCATACTGTGCCGCATCCCATTCCACCTGATCCAGAACACTCTGATCTGCAGTTATAACTTCGTCCATATCAAGATAATCCAGTGCCGTCAGTGCTGTCAGCAGTTTGATCGTACTGGCGGGATAGATTTGTTTGTCCGCATCACTTGACATCATGATTTCACCAGTCACCGGATCCATGACCACATAGGAAACTCCGCTGAAAGCCGGCAGCTGACTGTCAGACGAAGAATCTGCAGCATCTGCAGCCTGGCTGTTGTCCGATGGAATCGTTGGTGTTATATCACTGTCATTTGTATTCGCATCAGTCGCAGCATCAGACGGGCTTTGTGATGGAGTTACAGTCAGTGCATTATCTGACGAATCAGACGGGAAAACAGTTGCTGTCGGTGAAGGAAACGACAAGTCCCCGTCCACAGAATCACCCTGTCCTGCTCCTGCAGGGTTCTGAATATTGTCTTCATCAATATCTGTTCCCGGGGTTACAGCCGGTGTAATGGTCAAAAGACTGCCTTCATCTTCAATAGCTGCAGAAGGTGTAATTGTTATGGTCACTGTTTTTGTTATATCGTCAGGAGTATCCCCTGTCCATGCATGTTCTGCCGACAGTGATACATCCTCCATGTATTGATTCGATGAAGAACCACAGCTTGTACTTCCGATTATAATTAAAATAAGAAATAAAATTCCTGATATTCTATATAAATGCTTTTTCATATTCATCCTCAATTGCGAAATTTTACTCCAATGTATCACACATTATTTCTTATTTGAACGCATTTCTTTCTTTTCACTTTTTATCGGCAGTATGAAGTACGATCTGCTGGTATGGTATGTCAATTGCCTTTTCATCTACCCTTGTTTTTATTTCTTCCATGATCTCACAGCGCATGAGCCAGAAATCGTCCTTTGCTGCCCAGCATCTGAAGCCTACATTGATCGCATTATCAGCGAACTTATCAACATAAAGATCAACAGGCTGATCCTGCAGCACATATTTACAGCTCTTTGCTATCGTATCCAGTATCTGTTTGACCTGTGCCAGGTTCTGATCATATGCAATCGGTACGATCAGATCCAGTCTTCTCTTTGGTTCTCTTGTCACATTTGTAATATTACTATTGGATAAAGCACCGTTTGGCATAACAATGACGCGATTATCAAATGTTTTTAGTTTTGTGTAAAAAATATCTATAGAATCTACAATTCCCTCGTTGCTGCTGGTAATGATGTAATCTCCGACAGCAAATGGCTTCATGATCAAAATCAGTACACCACCGGCAAAGTTAGACAGGCTTCCCTGCAGCGCAAGTCCCAGTGTCAGTCCTGCCGAACCCAGAATGGCTATGAACGATGTTGTCGGAAGTCCAAGAATATCTGCAATCCAGATGAACAGTGCGGCATATAGTGTGATTTTAATCAGCGAAGTAATAAAACTCACAACGCCCGCATCCGTCTTTGCTTTCAAAAAAATCTTTTTCAGCAGCCGTAACAGCAATCTGATGAGATGTTTACCGACCAGCAGCAGAACTATCGCTACCAGTAAATTCTTTGCAAAGGTTATCAGCTGCGGCTGTACCGACTCAAAGGCAGTCTGCCAGCTGCTTATGGTTTCTTTTGCTGTTAAAAGCATATCTTTTACCACCTTCTGTTTATCGGTTCTTCTGTTTTTGCACTGTTACAATAAACTGTTAAAATACACTGTTACAATACTTTTTTACAATTTCTTCAACTGCCCGTTCACCTGCTGTCCCGCGTACATGTAAATACCGAAATACCAAGCGGCGGCACCTGTATCTGTATGGATTGCTCCCTTCCGTCATGAGGTACTGCTTTTGATTTCTTTTGTCTTTTGTTGACCATTCCTGATCCGCCATACTTGCTCTTATCACTGTTGAATATCTCTTTATACACTCCCGGAAACGGAACACCAAAGGTAAATTCAGGATAAGCTACCGGAGTAAAGTTGCATACGACCATCAATACCTGTCTGTTCTTTTTGGATTTACGCAGAAATGCTATAACACTGTGATCGGCATCCAGACAGCTGATCCATTCAAATCCGGAGGATTCAAAATCATCTTCGAAAAGCGCTGTATTTTCTTTGTAAAAAGCACTCAGTTCTTTGACATAAGCAAAGAACATCTGATGATCTTCCCGGTCAAGCAGCCACCAGTCAAGACTTCTTTCTTCGCTCCATTCGCGCTCCTGAGCAAAATCCTGTCCCATAAAGAGCAGTTTTTTACCCGGATGCGTCATCATATACCCATAAGCAGTTCTTAAATTAGCATATTTTTGTTCCATGGTTCCCGGCATCTTTAAAAGCATAGAACACTTTTCATGGACAACCTCATCATGAGAAAATGATAAAATGAATTTTTCGCTGTACGCATAAACAATGCTAAAGGTCAGTGCTCCATGACAGCCTTTACGAAATAACGGATCCTGTTTCATGTACTCTGTAAAATCATTCATCCATCCCATATTCCATTTATAATCAAATCCAAGCCCGTTCTGGTCAAGTGCTCCTGTCACCTTTGGCCATGCTGTGGATTCCTCCGCAATAACAACGGCATTCTTTCCTTTTTTTCTGAATATGGAGTTCAGGTGCTTTAAAAACTCCACTGCTTCCAGATTTTCATTACCGCCATGTTCATTTGCCACCCATTCTCCATGTCCTCTTCCGTAATCAAGATACAGCATGGAAGCTACAGCATCCATACGTATTCCGTCTGCATGGTATTGCTGTACCCAGAACAGAGCATTCGCAATCAGAAAATTTTTGACCTCAGGTCTGCCATAATTGAAAATCAGAGTTCCCCAGTGCGGGTGCTCCCCTTTTCTCTTATCCATATGTTCATAAAGATAGGTTCCGTCAAATGCCGCCAGTCCAAAGGTGTCCTTTGGAAAATGCGCCGGTACCCAGTCAAGAAGTACTCCAAGCCCTCGCTTGTGCATATAATCAATAAAATACATAAAATCATCCGGTGTTCCGTACCTAGCTGACGGCGCATAATATCCAGTCGTCTGGTAGCCCCATGAACCGTCAAAAGGATGCTCCATGACCGGCATCAATTCTACGTGAGTGTATCCGACCGACTCCATATGATCAGCAATCAGAACAGCAAGGTCACGGTAATTATAGAAGCTGTTCTCATTTTCTTCCGGTTTTTGAAAAGAGCCAAGATGGGCTTCAAAAATAAACATAGGGGAAGCATCCATATCCTGTTTTTTCCGTTTTGACAGCCATTCATCATCAGTCCAGTGAAATCCCGTAATATCAGCAGTTACCGATGCGTTGGAAGGACGAAGTTCAGCTCTGTTTGCATAAGGATCCGCTTTACAGTAGGTCAGATTTCCTTTTACCTTGAGCTCATACTTGTAAACTTCACCTGCTGTCAGTCCCGGAATGAAAAGCTCAAAAACACCAGAACTCCCAAGTCTTCTCATCGGATTGATCCGTCCGTCCCATTGATTAAAATCACCGACAACGCTGACACGCAGGGCATTGGGTGCCCAGACAGCGAATAAAACACCGTCTGAATTCTTGTGCTTTATGCAGTGAGCCCCGAGTTTATTATATATCTCGTAATGAATACCCTGACCAAACAGCTCAAGGTCTTTGTCACTTAAGCAAGGTGAGTAAGCATAGGGATCCTGTTTCTCAGTAAAATCATCCTCAGAATAATATACGAGATAAGTATATTGTATTTTCTTTTTGTCAATAAGACAGCTGTAGAATCCTGTTTCGTCAACACATTCCATCTGATATAACTTTCCGGATACTTTGTCTTTTACCAAAACGCGCGCCGCTCCCGGAATAAAAGCATTGATCTGTGTACCATATTCTGTTGCATGCGGGCCAAGTATATGATGAGGATCATCATGCTCTGAATATACGATCGTTTCAATCTCCGGCCAGTTCAATGTCCTGTACAGTGTCTCATCCATGCTGATCTCCTCCTGTTATTCAAGATACCATTGATCGTTACCTGACTCTTCCGGAGACTGTTCAGGCTTTGGCATATACTTTTTGAATACGCGCTCGATCAGCAGTGAGCATAACCAGGCACATACACCCGGAAACAGAAAGAAGGTCGGATAAGGCCATAACAGATATGTTCCAACGCCAAAAACTCCGACGATCAGTACAAGGAGTATGGTTGTCGGAAGATGACGGATGGCCATGATAAACGAGTTTCTGAATAACATCTTGACCGGCAGTGTAAATCTTGAGAGTATCGGAAAAAGGTACACCAGCATAATAACAACAATCAGGGTTATTACATTAAAGATAACAGTCATGGCTATCGAAAATTTATTATTATCACCGCTGTAGGATTTGACCCAGGTATAATCCACATATAAGATAATGGTCATTACACCAATGATCAGAGACAGGACAGCACCCTGTTTGAAATTGTTTTTGAAAGACCGGAAGAACTCTCTGAAAGCATAGCCTCTCTCTCTTCGTATGACCTTAACAATTGCGTAATAAAGACCGGTTGTTGCAGGGCCTACGGGTATCAGTGTTACAAGAAAAGCTGCCCAGAATAACAGATACTGGCCGCCTTCGCTTACGATCATATAACCGGAAAAAGCGCATAACGCACAAAGGACAGACCAGATCGTACTTAGAACAATAATGTCTATTATCTTATTAATTGCCTGAAAAAACGGATTCTCAACGTTAAACAAACTTCCCATTCACTTTACCTCTTTTCAATATGTTTTACGGTTTATTTTAACATTACTTTACTTACTATTCAACCGTTTCAGACGATAATTTATGAAATTAAAATAAATAGGCAGCTTACCTTCAGAAATAATGAAAAGATTGAAAACCGTAAGAAGGCTCCCGGAATCTCCGGAAGCCCTCTTGTTATAGAACACTATTATTTTGTTGTTTTTTTGCGGCTGGTAAGAACGATTCCTGCAAACGCAGCAACTGCGCAAAGTGCAACTGCAACAACAGGAACGGTATCGCCTGTAGTAGGAACTGTATCTGTTGTGCCTGCATCAGCTGTTACAGCAGATGCATAATTTGTTGCAGCAACCTCTGCTACTTCATCAGCGGTCAGCGCCTGGTTAAAGTATGCAACATCATCATACATAGCTTTAACGTCCGGATCTGCCCACCAGTCGATTGCATTACCGCCAACACAAACCTCTGTGATTGCTTTAACACCTTCTGTTAACATAGAACCAGTTTCATAACCAGCTTTCGTTCCGTTCTCATATAATGGTTTCTTGTTCAGAAGAGTACCGTCAACATAAACTGCTGCGAGGCCTTTTTCATCTGCTGTTCCAGGAAGAACCGTGAAAACGATGTTGTGCCAGCTGCCATCGCTCATCAGTGCATAAATTGCATTTCTGTTATCTTCATTATCAAGGTCAAAGTAACCAACTGCTGTTACCCCATCAGCGCGGTCACTTAATTCAACGCCATCGTTAATACGGCCGCATCCCTGTGTTCCAAGATAAATCATTGGTGCAGTTCCCTCAGCCATTGCATTGAAAATTGATCCCCAGTAAGCTGAAGTTGAGCTTCCTTTGAACCACATACTAACGGAGAAACCAGCTTCGTCTGTTACGTCAGCGAACATGGAAGTAGGAAGAGACAGATAATTCTCTCTCATTGTGTCTTCTGTTGAAGCTGAATTGTTATCAAATACATAACCTCTTTCTGCGTCTTCTACGATCGTTCCGGTTCCAACGATGGATGCATCCCCTGATTTAGCTCCGCTGCTTGCCAGTGAGCCATTCTCAAAGGTGTAAACATAATCCGGTGCTACTGCTGCAAATGCAGTGATGGATGAACTAAAACAAAGAACAAGTGCTACTACCATTAAAAAAACTTTTTTCTTCATAGATACCTCCCATAAGAATTTTTATTTTTTTATTGTCTTTGACAATAATAAAATCATGATCATTCAAGTACTATTTCTGAAATATCGTTTTGTTTTTCTTTATTGCCCAAAAATCTCGCTCATTGCCTGAGAATTGTATTCATTCGCCTTCTGTGTCAGTTCTTCCGCATAGTCATATGCGCTTGCTCCGTCAAACACCGCCTGCTCCACACCGCTGTAAGCATTGGCTATAAAGGAATCAAAGCCAGGAATTGTGTTAGAGCCCCAGGTGATCGGCCTTGTACAGTGTGCAAAATAGTAATCCCAGTACGGTCCTCTTTCCTCATCGGTAGGATACATCTGACGGAATGCTGACCAGACATCAGAATCAAGTGTGATTGGTGCCGGCATAACATCCTTGCGCAGCGGGTTACCTGCTGCATTAACGATGGAATCATCGCTGTAAAGCTCAAGTCTTGCATTCCAGCCTTCTACGCCCCAGCCCATGAACTTTAAGAGCTCATATGCTTCTCTTGGATGCTCTGTTCCGGATGATATACCGCCCATATCGAGAATACCAAAGGAATTCCATACTTCATCATCAGCTACTTCATAATCTGCAGGTATTACATAAGGAACGAATTTGATATTTTTGTCAACAACATAGCTGTCTTCATTCCAAAGGTTCATATAGGTCCAGAATGCTTCGAACATCATGGCTACATGTCCTGTGTCGCCCTGCCATAATGTGAAGTCGCCCATCCAGGCTTCCATCTCATCGGAATCTCTGTTAGGAGATACATAGTTTGCATTGATCAGGTCAGCATAGGTCTGAAGTCCGACAGCCCACAGATCCATATTAAAGCTGTTTCCGTCCCAGCCGAACTCACCGATGACACTTGGTGAAGATGCGATCGGATAATAAGTAACCATGGAGTGGTAACAAGCCAGACCGTAGTAAGCAGGTGACTGATTCATATCGGTAGCTGCTTTGATCGTATCGATCATATCGCTCCATGACCAGTTCATATCAGGCATATCAAGGTTCAGATTCTCAAATACTGTCATATCAAGATAAACAGCATCCGGGAAGAATTTGATCGGTGTTGCCCATTTGGAATCTGTTCCGTAGTAACCGATCTTACATTCATTGATGGTCGGCAGAATGTTATCGTTCTCCGGATCATTTTCCCAGTACTCTGTCATGTCTCCGACAATCTGATTGCTTAATACGAAATCGCAGTTTCCAAGGAACATGAAAGCGTCCGGTGTCTGTCCTGAAGCTGTCATATTCAGCAGTGTATCGTTATAACCGCTTGTTGAAAGATACTGTGCGTTAACTGTGATATTCGGATACTTTTCCATAAATTTCTGTGCCAGATACTGCGTTGTCTCATCCTGGTCAAAATTCAGGTATGTCAGTGTGATCTCGTCCGTTGTCATCGGCGGCAGACTCTTTTCTGTTACCGCTGTATCCTCCGGTGCTGCGGTTGCTGTTGCGTCACTGCTTTCTGTTGAATCACCTGCAGCAGCCTCTTTGGTAGGCGCTGTAGTCGAAGTTGCTGCTGTTGTATCATCAGAGCCATTATTGGTTTCTGTATAGACGCCACAGCTGGCGAACATACCGACACACATGATCAGAGTCAGCAGAAAGCACAGATTTTTTTTCATAGATTTCATAAAATACCTCCTTTTTAAATTTATAATCATTCACTTTTACCGTCAGAATTTTGCACCCCTGCCTGTGGTAAAAATGAAGAACTAT
>QKDK01000387.1 GCA_003252135.1 Clostridia bacterium | reverse complement strand
CCCATATCTCCAAATACTGTGGTTCGCCTGTCATCTGAATGGCAAAGGCAAAGGCGCAATATGTATCATAATTATCCATATTGGCAATATACTTTATGAACGTCCTGCTGTAATTATCAAATGACATCTCTTTCTGAACAACAGAAGCAAAACGGTATCCATACGAATCATCTCCCTGATAATTAATGGTTCCGTAACCGTAGTTGTTGTTATCATATCTGCCATATAACCTGCGTTCGCCTTCTTTCTTATACTTTTCTGTATAATACCAGGTCATGGTAACAGTCTGTCCCGCACAGTGTCCAGATGGCGCCAAAAAAGAACCATAATTTATGAACTGCCAGTCATCATAGCCTGGTAAAAAGCCAGTATCTATCTCCAGCTCCATCAGTGCTTTTCTGTCAGTCAGCGCTACCAGTATATCGGAAAAATGGCAGGTCATAAGTGTTATGCTGTCATTGGTCAGATCAGTGAAAGGGATTCCTTCGAGTTCTCCTGTTTTTTTATCATAGTAAAATCCCATGGCAAACTGATCGTCTGTCTTTTCAATCGGAATAGTGACCGCCATTGGTTCATTGGCGAACTCGTGTCCATTGTCGATCGTGATCAGCGGTGTAGCAACGATAAAGCTGCTGATAAAATTACTGTCTTTAATTTCAGTTGTGCTGACCGTAAATTCCTTTGTTTCTTCGTAAGCTCCTTCAGGTACTGTTATTGTCATACCATCAATTGTACTCGCAGTATCATCAATAGATATCACACCGCCTGACTGTGTTATCGACATTGAGATTTCTTCTTTTTTACTTCCAAGCTTTAAATTGTTGCTCTTTTTTGTCAGAATAAATATGGATATAATACCTGTGATGATCAGAATGAATATAAGAAATGCTGTCAGGCATCCGTGTTTTTTTTTCTTTGGACGCGTGTGTGTCTTTTGATTCCATCGCGGATAAGCATCATCAAATGTTATCCAGCTGCCGCCTGCAACTGCAAATAAGTCCCCCTGATACAGTTGGTTCTGTGCAGCCATCTGCAGCAGCTGATCCACAGTATATGGTCCAAATTGCTGTTGATTCCGAAACATGTACCACTGTTCCATATTCATCCTCCTATGTTGAAAACACCCATCATGAAGCAGCCCATTTATATGTGTTTTTTACTCACCCTGTATTAATTTTAACACATCTCAAAAGAATGTCCATATATTCTATCAATTACGCAAGAATTTCCTGATCGAATGAACATTGTGTTTTATATTTATCCAGCATTGCTACTAGTTCAGCACATGAAATGTAATATACCAGGAGGAAGTAAAATTTTACTTGATCTCTCCAATGGACCGCACACAGTTCCTTCCGTCAGCTTTTGCCTGATACAAGGCTTTGTCTACATTTTCAAGAACAGATTCTTTCGTATCTCCAACGGAGAACATAGCCACGCCAAAACTTGCCGTTATATTCCCTACCTCCCTAAAACAAATGCAGTTTATGGATCCTCTTAATTCCTCAGCCAGAAGCAGCGCTTTTGACAATGATGTTTCCGGCAAAAGAAGCATGAATTCTTCTCCTCCCCATCTTGCCAAAAAATCGATCTTTCTGATTCTGTTACGGAGAATCTCTGTGGCAAGTTCCTTTAGGACCTTATCTCCGGTTGAATGACCATACGAATCATTCACCTGTTTAAAATGATCGATGTCAATCATAATCAGAGAAAATGAATGGCTTCCTCTGTAGACACGCTCCATTTCCTCTTCCATTTTCTTTTCAAAGAAACGTCTGTTATATATTCCTGTCAAAGCATCTGTTGTTGATAAACTGAACAATTCTTCTTCGATCATTTTGTATTTTGTAATATTTGTCGCATAATAAAGATAGATGTCTTCTCCTAACGGTATCCACCAGGTATCCCAGACCAGTCCATCCATCTCGATCTCATCGTTGATCGATTCAGTTCTAAGCTCCTTCCCATGGCGATAAAGAAAACTTTTTTCAAGAGCAATACTTTCGTCCCAGCAAAAATCACCAACTTCTCTGCCAAACATTTTTTCTGCTGTGCTGTTCTGCGCAATGATAAGAAAGCTTTTTGAAACCAGCCAGGCAGGATGAGGAATTCCACGAAGCATCATATACAGGCGTTCTTCTTTCTTTTTCTGTTCCTCTTCCAGCTGATAGCGAATCGTATAATCTTCAATCAGAAGCAACGCACCTGTTATACTGTCGCTCATGACAATTGGTTTTATCAGAATACGAAGCTCTAAATTCTTCCTGCTGGGCGATAAAAAAGGACTTATCATGGTACTTTCAACGTTTTTAGAAATACATTCCTGCACTTTTTCTTCCAGCCCAGCAATTCTGATCCTTTCATTGTTATAGATATTTAACTCCTGATCAAGGAAGCTTAGATCTATTTCAAGGATCATTGCCATCCGCTGGTTCATATATTCAATAGCCCCTGTCTGGTCACAGCTTATGATACCAAGGGGTGAATGTTCAGCCAGAAGCTCATATTGCTTCTTATTATTATCGATTCTTAAAAAAGCATTTTTAAGCACCGTAAGATCCCGTAACGCAAGAAATGTATATGAGGTTCCTTCAATAATTATTGGCGCTGCAGAAACCACTAATATTTTTTCTCTGCCATTCTTTCCGGTTACCTTGATCTCATTCAGAACAACAGGAAGTGCTCCCCAGTCTCCTGCCGGATACTGCCCCCAAAGTTCTTCAACACCTGTTATGGTTTCCTCATTTGTTATATAGTCAGACAGCATTTTACCTTCATATTCCGTTACTGATGTCTCAAATATCCTGCATGCATTCCGGTTCATTAAACTGATCTTATGTGTTCTTTCACAGATGATAACAGCTTCCTGCAGAACATTGATCATAGTCTCCAGACCAATACTTGTTTTCTCCAGACCAATACTTGTTTTCCCCAGATCAATAC
>QKDK01000025.1 GCA_003252135.1 Clostridia bacterium | reverse complement strand
AAATTGAATTAATGGCAGCTGCGATCTCAATGATTTTTATAGTAGTATCTGTAATCAGCATCCCGCTTGGCATTCTCTGGAATGTTTCACTGATCCAAGTGCTTGGCTTTTCAGCTTTTATCATGCTGTATTCCTTTATCATCCTGCATATTGCCAAACGTGAGACATTGTCGAATTCTATTAAGCTGCATGCAGTCGGGATATTGCTTGTCTGCATACTGACTGCGACCTATTTTGTTTACTACGACAAAATTGAAGTATTATTTGGGTTTATCATTCTGGTATTAGTTATGATAGCAAATACTAGCAGCAAGGATGTGATTTTTTACTATTTGCTGTTTTTTTCAGTTGCGTTAATGATCTTTTCCTTTGTCTATAAGATAAATGATACGATTGTAATGGATACCACATATTATGCTGCATTGTTCATTATGCTGCTTTTTTCAATTATCACCAGCCATCTGTTCAAAAGGGTATACAGAACTATTACCAAGGCAAAATTAACAGAACGCATTGAAATTCTGAGTAAAAATGAAGAAATCACATCACTTTATGAAGAAATTCTGGCTAGCGAAGAGGAATTAAAAGAACAGAATGAAATACTGAACTCCTATAATAAGGAGATTAATGCGAACAAGGAAAGACTTGAATTTCTGGCATATAACGACCCCCTGACGTTATTGCCAAACCGAAAAAAGATCATTGAAAGCATTGATATGATGATCGATGCCAATATAGGACACAAGTCTCCTTTTGCTGTGGTATTTATCGACCTTGATAATTTTAAAAGAGTGAATGATACCCTGGGTCATGCGGCAGGAGACCAGCTGCTCATTCAGGTCACGCACAGACTAAAAAGTTCGTTAAATCCCAAAGACATATTAGGACGTCTTGGCGGCGATGAACTGGCCCTGATCGTAAGAAGAAATATGGAAGGCGAAATCTTACTGATGTATGTGCAGGAAATCTGTGATTTATTCTCAGAACCCTTTGAACTGGAAGGAGTTGCGTCAAAAATCACGGCCAGCTTTGGTATAGCGGTTTATCCGACCGATGCGGACAATGTGGATGACTTATTAAAGGCAGCGGATACTGCCATGTATAAAGCAAAAGAGATTGGAAAAGACACGGTGCAGTTCTATGATATCGAAATGAAAAAAACGATATTACAGAGGATCGGCTTGGAAAATGATCTAATTCAGGCAATCATTAATAATGAGTTCTATTTAGAATATCAGCCGCTTGTTTGCGGAAAGTCAAATAAGGTCATAGAGTTTGAAGCTTTGATCCGATGGAAAACAAAAGAAGGGAAGCTGATCAGCCCGGCTGAATTCATACCTTTTGCTGAAGAAAACGGATTCATCATAAGAATTGGCGAGTGGGTTCTGCATACAGTATGTGAAAAACTTAAACAACTGGAACGGGAAGGAATAAGCAATATTAAAATTGCGGTAAACATATCCACCATTCATCTGGAACAGGATTATTTTATTGATAGTTTAAAGCAGATCCTTGAAGCAACACAGATCAACCCTGCTTCTCTTGAAATAGAAATTACAGAATCGATACTCATACAGAACAAACAGAAAGCAATTGACAAGTTAAGAGAGATCAGAGAACTTGGAATAACCATTTCGATGGACGATTTTGGAACAGGGTATTCTTCATTAAGTTATCTTCTGGAGCTTCCCATTGATAAGCTGAAGATCGACAGATCCTTTATTATGGCAATTGAAGTTGGAAGTGTTAAAAATGAAATCATTAAGTCGATTATCGATATGGTTCATACACTGAACATGGAGGTCGTTGCAGAAGGTATAGAAACGGCTGTGCAGAGGGAATATCTGGAGGACAGATCCTGCGACCTGCTGCAGGGGTTCTTACTAAGCAGACCTTTATCAGAAGAGAAGATGATGAATCTGCTAAAGCAGGGCAGATTATTCTGATCTATTTCAAAACTAGTAAAATTCTCTTTGACAAATGAAAAATATGTTTGTTATAATGTGAAAATCGAGTAGCAGAAAGCGTAAATCCAGATGTTGGGTTTGCGCTTTTTTTTTGACAAAAAGTATGTTCTAAAAAGCTGCTTAATGAATAAAATAAATTTGGAGGTAAACAAACGTTACATGAAACAGGTTGAAGAAAAGGTCGTAATGAATAAAATGGGAACGGAAAAGATACCAAAGATCATGCTGGCCATGGGAGTTCCCATGATCTTATCCATGGTTCTGCAGGCGTGCTACAACATTGTGGATAGCATGTTCGTGGCAAGAATGCCGGATCTGGATGGAGTATCCCATGCAGGCGAATATGCGGTAAATGCATTAACACTTGCCTTTCCTGTCCAGATGTTGATCGTTGCATTTGCAATAGGTACGGGAGTCGGTGTCAATGCGTTGTTGTCGAGGACATTAGGAGAAGCGGATAAAGAAAAAGTAGCGAAAATAGCCGGAAATGGTGTTATGCTTGGAATTATTATCTATGTTGCATTTCTGCTGTTTGGGTTGTTTGGCATCGGTGTTTATCTACGGACACAGACATCCGATACCATCATCCTCGGTATGGGAACAACATACCTGAAAATCTGTACGATAGCATGCTTTGGAATGGTCCTGTTCGCGATTTATGAAAAACTGCTTCAGGCGACTGGAAAATCAGTTTATGCAACCCTTGCACAGGTCTTAGGAGCTGTAATAAATATCATTATGGATCCCATTCTTATCTTTGGATATTTTGGACTGCCGGCTATGGGAATTGCCGGAGCTGCGTATGCAACCGTACTTGGTCAGATGGCTTCCATGGTGCTGGCCATGGTCTTTCATTATAGTAAAAATAAAGAAGTCAGATCAGGCTTTCATTATCTTAGACCGGACCGTACTATTATTGGTAAGATCTATGTGATAGGGCTACCGGCAATCATTATGCAGGCACTGATGTCATTCATGACCTATGGAATCAACATTATCTTTGGTGCGGTATCAACGGCTGCAGTAACAGCGTATGGAATATTCTATAAGGTTCAGCAGTTTGTATTTTTTGCCGGGTTTGGACTGCGAGATGCGATTACTCCGATCGTTTCTTTTAACTATGGAATGGGAAATAAAAAGAGAGTAAAAGAGGGGATTCGTTATGGGGTCATCTATGTAGAGCTAATCATGTTCGCAGGGATTCTCTTATTTCAGGTATTCGCCGGACCTTTGGTCAGCGTTTTTGGATTATCGGATGAAACAGCAAGACTTTGTGAACGATCTATACGGATTATCTCACTGGGATTCTTGTTTGCCGGTGGGAATATTGCCATTCAGGGTGTATTTCAGGCACTGGAAAGCGGTATAAGTTCATTGGTAGTATCGCTTTTGCGTTTGCTTGTTATCGTAATGCCGCTGGCTAAATTATTCTCATCCATGCAGCAGGCAGAGAACCTGATATGGTATGCATTTCCGATCGCTGAATTTATTGCATTTCTTGTAACGGTTGTTTTATATAAAAAAGTAAATCAGAGAAAGCTGGACTGCATGACAAAAGAAACAATAGCAGAAAGTAAAAAACTCAGCATGAATTAAGTAAATGTCGATTATGTAGTTTTAACCTTCAAGTTTCAAGAGCATAGCAGTGCCCCCTTGTTTCAGATGGTTGCAGAATAAGGTCTTTCCTTCTTCAAGACAGCCCTGGCTCAGTTCCGCTGCTATGGCAGCATGTTCCTTAAAAATTGCTTCAGCGATCGATAGATCCGTCTGATAACGGTGGACCAGAATACTGATCTGGTTTCGATACCGTTTGGATGCTTCATAGAGCCGTTCATTATCGGCAAAATGGAAAAAGAGATCATGGAACTGATCGGAGTACTTTAGAAAAGAAGAAAGATCTTTCTGCAACAGAGCAGATTCCTGCAGGGAAATGGATGCTTCCACTTCCTTTTTTAATGCTTCCGGAGAATTGTGAAAGGCTGCCTCGAGTGCCGCACTTTCAAGAATTATGGACATCTGATAGAGTTCTGCGACATCTTTACGCGTAAGAAGAATGACATGTGCACCAACATTGGTAGTATGCATTAGCAGACCCTCCTGTGTCAGGCGGTTCATGGCCTCCCGAAGAGGCGTAGTACTTATGTTAAATTTATCCTGGAGCTGTTTCAGGGTAATCTTGCTTCCGCCGGGAATGGTTTCTTCCAGGATCTCAGCTTTTAGTATCTCGTAGACCTGGTCTGCCAGGGTATCTTTTGTAATCTGCATTTTATGCACCGCCTTTGTATTTCTTATGTAAAAATATTGTATGATGCCAGGGCCGAATAGCCCTATATCAGCTATAGCAAGGTCAATTTGCACAAAGCCAGAAGACTCATTGCTTCGATTTCAATATAGAAGAGATTCTAATTCTCCTATGTTTTGTGCTAAATCTATCAGAAAAAAGATAACTCGCTGCGCTCAAACAGATCTTTTTTCTGATAAAGCATAAAGTATAGGAGAAAAGGATCTCTACTATATTTCCATAGGCGCATTCGTTTTTCTGTCTTTGTGTAAATTGACACGTACTTTACGAAAGAGGACTATTCGACCCTGGCATCATTGTATACAAGATTTTAAACTTGTTAGTAAACGAATATTCCCTATCTCATTATACAGGAATTCATGAAAAAAGTGTAGAATAAAATTATTTTTTTGTAAAATACATTTTGCAAAATGCAAAATCAAGTGGTATTATAGGATGAGATAATACTTACAAAATTAAGTCATTAACACAAAATAAGTTTACAGCCGGCCAGCAATCAAAGAGCAAAAATCAGGTGATGATTTATAATCAGTAACAGTCAGATCAGAGGGTGCGATGACTTACAAAAAAGAGAGAGATTGAAACAGAAGGGAGATTTATGAAGAAGAACGAATGGCCTTATGAGCTAAAATATGGTGAGAAGAAAGAGTATTCCTGCGATGTCCTGATTCTTGGCGGTGGAATTGCCGGATGCATGGCAGCTCTCGGAGCAAGAGAGAAGGGACTACGAGTTATTCTTGTGGAAAAAGGTGCGGTGGCCGCCAGCGGCGCAGGCGGTGCAGGTTGTGACCACTGGGAAAGTGCCGCTACAAATCCATGTTCCAAGGTAACACCGGAAGAACTTGTTGATATGATGCTTCGTGATAACAAAGGCTTCAATAATGGTATATCCCACTACATCGAGTGCAGGGAAGGGTATGATAGACTTCTGGATATTGAGAAAATGGGCGGTAAGATCAGAGATACGGAAGATGAATTCAAAGGCGCTGATTTCAGAGATGAAGACAGTAAGCTTATGTTCGCCTATGATTATAAGAATAAATTTACAATACGAATCTGGGGCACCACATTCAAAAAAGCAATGGCAAAAAAATTAAAACGTGTCGGTGTAACGGTCGTTGAACGTGTTATGGTCACTTCCTTACTGACGGACAAAGGAGAGATCGGAGGAAAAGTAGTCGGAGCGACCGGCATTCATACCAGAACCGGTGAATTCATGGTATTCAAGGCGAAAGCAAGTGTTATGGCAATGTCAAGACCGGCCAGAATATGGCTGTTCAATCCTGCCATGGTGGGTTTGAGCGAATTCCGTCCGACGCAGTGCATCGGAAGCGGACATGCTATGGGATGGCGCGCCGGTGCTGCTTTTAACATGATGGAAAAGTCTGTAAGGGCTGAATTCTCGGCAGCCGGAAAAAGCTATCCTCCGTACGGCGCGGGAAACAATCATAATACCTGGTATCCTGCAAGTATTATTGATGCGAACGGAAAGACAGTTCCTTATACAGACAGGGACGGACGAATTCTTACGGAGTTTAAAGAAAGATGCCTGCCGGCAGACGAGCAGAAATTCTTTATGAAAGGCGGCGGAATAGATGGTGGGATCTATGAGATCGAAGGGCCGGAGACCATATCCGTGGAAGGTAATCCAGAGTATAAATTACCGCTTTACGCTGACCTGTCCGACCTGCCGGAACAAGAGAGAAATGTTATCTGGGGTATGATGGTCGGAGAAGAAGGAAAGACGAAAGTTCCGATTCTGAAGAATTATACAGAAGCAGGCTTCGATCCTAAAAAACACGTGCTTCAATGTTACGGAAGCGGATGGAAATCAGCGACATTTCTGCCGGATGAACGACAGCTCTTTGGGTTACCGGGTGGATTTATGAATGACTGGCACCTTAGAAGTAACTTGGAAGGACTCTATGTTGCAGGAGATGCACTCTTTGCCTCCGACTGTTACGGTCATGCGGCAGCGACCGGACATTATGCCGGAAGACATGCGGCTGACTATGTGAAGGAAGCTTATGCAGAAAGCGAAAATGACAAGAGTGAAACCGGAAAGAATAGAAATAACAAGAGTGAAAACGGAAAGAACGAAAACGGAAAGAACGAAAACGGAAAGAACGAGTATACGGGCGGCGGGAATACAAGCAGCGGGAATACAGACGGCGGGAATACAAGCGGTGAGATTTCAGAAGAACAGGTAAAAGCAGAATGGGCAAGAATTAGTAAACCGGTCATGAAATCAGAGAAGGAAGATTCATTTCCTACAGGATATCGCTGGCAGGAAGTGAATATGGCCATTGCAAAGACTATGCAGCATTACTGCGGTGAAATCCGTACAGAAGATATGCTGAACACAGGATTGGCACAGTTAGAGCGGATCGAAGAAGAGATGGCAAAGAAAAGCATCGCAGATAACCCGCATGAATTGACAAGACTGCTGGAAGTCATGGACATTCTGACCGTATCAAAACTAATCATTCAGGCCTCGAAGGCCAGAAAATGTTCTGTGACTCCTTTGTGTTTTAAAAGAGGCGATGAAACAGAGAAGCCAGACAATGCTCAGAGTTTATGCAAAGATGAGGTGCAGGATTTTCTTGTTATTAAAAATACCGGTGCTGGCATTGAGACGAGTCATGTTCCGCTTGATTATTACGGAGATCTTTCCTTAAATTACGAAAAATACAACGCAGAATACCTTGAGAAGGAGGCTGTCTACCATGTATAGAGAAAGTAGTTATGGTTCGGATTTTTTTGTGCCGATACAATATGATGAAAAAAAGTGCATTGGATGTAATCGTTGTGTTGATATCTGTCAGGTTGATGTATTGCTGCCTTCCGAGAAAAAGGGCGAGAGTCCCATTGTTGCCTTCCCCGGAGAATGCTGGTACTGCGGTTCCTGCGTAGTGGCTTGTACGTCGGATGCGATCCGCCTGGTGCATCCGTTGATGAACCAGGTAAGATGGGTGGAAAAGGATGAGCTGACAGGGAGTAAAAAGCAATAAACCTGCTATAAATATGTCAATGCAATCATAAAACAGAAGTACTTGTAAGTGAAAACAAAAATTTGTTTTGAAAATAAGACATGGGAAAACGGTGGATTTGCCGGATCGTACCCATGTCTTTTATTGTATAGACTAGGTTCCTATGCTAATTTTGCTGTAACTGCATTTCCTGTTGCACTTATTTTTCCGGTGGAGTACATTGAAAGTAGAGTATTTAAATAATCATTCAGGCGGGAGAAGAACATATGATAAAGAATCAATGGTATGCAGTTCTGGATGCGAAAGAAGTAAAGCCTGGCAAATTGACCGGAGTTACCAGGTTTTCGGAAAAACTTGTTTTTTGGAGAGGGGAAGAGAATAAGATCGGCTGCATTTACGATCAATGCTGCCACAGAGGAGCAAGCATTTTTGCAGGTAAACTTTGCGGGAATCATCCGGAATGTCCCTTTCACGGATTTACGTACAATACATCCGGTAACGTGAGCTGCATTCCGGCAAATGGGAGCAAGACTCCTGTAGCTGCTAATTTTAAAGTCCATTCATATACTGCAAAAGAAGCGTACGGATTTATCTGGGTCTGGTATGGAGAAAGACAGGAAGAACTGCCGGAGATTCCATTCTTCGAGGAACTTCGTGAGGGTTATTCCTATTCGACTTTTTCTGAAAACTGGGAGGTCCATTATACGAGGGCTATCGAAAATCAGCTCGATGTGGTTCATCTCCCTTTTGTTCATGCTTCCACCATTGGAAAAGGAAATAAAACACTGGTAAACGGACCGGTTGTTACGTGGAAGGATGATCGGATGACCTTTTATGTAAAAAATGAGAAGGACCGGGGGCAAAAACCAGAGAAACCGGACGAGATAGCGGATTATGAAGCCTTGTTCTCACTGCAGCTTCAGATGCCGAATCTTTGGCAAAATCGAATATCGGACAAAGTCCGTATCGTTGCAGCCTTTGCTCCGGTCGATGAGGAGAATACAAGGATCTATCTGCGATTCTATCAGTGCTTTATGCGTGCACCCATTGTAAAACAGCTCATTAACAAGATGAGTATTCCAATGAATAAAGTGATCTTTCATCAGGACCGGAAAGTCGTTCTTACACAACAGCCGCGTAAAAGTGAATTAATCATGGGTGAAAATCTGATTCAGGGAGACCTTCCCATCATTGAATATAGGAAACGTAGAGATCATTTAAAAAATATGAATAAGAAAGAAGAAAAGTAGTTTACATTGTTTTTCATAAGGAGGATTGCATGATTCGGGGTAATAGAAAAGAAAAGAGAGAATACAACAACATCCGTGCTTTTAGCGTACGAAGAATACTTCTTCTGCTGCTCTTACCCGCGGTTGTTCTTTTCTTTATCCTTTTTCTTCTTTTTATACGCGCACGAGTAAATCAGACAGATGTCATAAGCCCCGATGACACACAGATAAGTAACGCTCAGACAGAAGAGCATGAGTTGCAGCCTACATCAGACTCAGTTTTTGTAACGGTAACCGCAGCAGCAGAATCAACCGCTGCTGCAACCCAAGATACTGCAGCACCCCAAGATACTGCAACACCCCAAGATACTGCAGCACCCCAAGATACTGCAGCAGAATCAACCGCTGCAGCAACTCCGACTGAAACCGCTGAGAGCAATAATTCTGAAAGAACAGCACATATTTTTCAGACATGGTCCGGTACGGAAGGTCTTATGGAAGACGAGCTGGTTAATATGGCAAGGCATGATCTTGTGTTCGGAGACACCTGGCTTTTTGGCATCGGCTGGAATACAAGCGAAGAACAGCCGTATTCCATGCTTGAGACAGAATTAGACATGAGTACCTATGATGCAGCATGCAGGATACAGGAAGAACTTAAAACATATAACCCGGATATTATTATTCTATGTTCTCTGAATTACCGGGAAGCCATGCTGGTTGCAGATGAAACTGGGCTGGAGTACTGGCAGAAGAGTGAACTCCCACATGATTCAAAGTATTGGATAAGACGGTCGGATGGATCCATAGCTCCGGGATGGGGAGAAGATGAGAACGGCGATGGGGTAGTGGAGGAATCAGAAACATTATGCGGACTGGTGGATTTTACGAACCCAGAATTTCAGGATCTGCTTGTAAAGAGAGTAGAAGCAATAAAGTCAAGCGGACTATTTGATGGTATCATGCTTGACTGGTGGTCAGAGTCTTATGCAACGTCGGGGACGTTGGACTGGTTCTCGACTTATTTGTCGGCAGAAGATGAATTGAATGCCAGAGTCACCATTTTGAAGAAAATCCGGGAGGCTGTCGGAGAGGATTTTTACATACTGGTGAATGCAAACAAATCAAAAGTGCCGCTTTCTGCGCCATACGTTAACGGGTTATTTATGGAGTGCTATAAATCAAACTGGAACAAAGGGTATTCTGGAGAAGATATACTTGAGATCGAGACAACCCTTCGCTGGGCTGAGGTCAGTCTTTCCACACCGGTCATAAACTGTCTTGAGGGCTGGCGTGTGGTTACAGACTTGGATGGGGACCTAGAAACAAGGCTTTTGGAACGCCAGTCAGAAGAAAACGTAAAATGGATGCGTTTGTTTACTGCAATGTCAGCCGTTTTCTCCGATGGTTATGTTCTTTTTTCAGATGATAACAACATGCCAAGTGCCGATCATCTTCACTCTTGGTATGATTTTTGGGATATACCGCTTGGTGAACCGCTTGGAGAAGCCGTTGAAATAGAAACAGGATGTTTTGTACGGCACTATTCCAAAGCAGATGTCGTCTATAACCGAAGTGGTCATGCAGTGGAATACAAAGGAACGACGATAGATGATCTGGATGGTGCCATTCTGCCATATGAAACAAGATAATGTACAGGAACAAGGGGAATCTATAGGAACAAGGGAATGTACAGGAACAAGGGAATGTACAGGAACAAGGGGAATCTATAGGAACAAGGTAAAGTATAGTAGCATGATACTATACCGTAACAATGAACGGTGTCTTTTGAAGGAAAGGAAGGGAATGGTATGCGAAGAAAACCTAAAATACTGAGTTTTGTTTTTCTGATGTTATTAATACTATCCTTGCTTAGCGGTTGCGGTGCAGTTAGAACTGTGTCAAATTCAGACGATGAGAATAGCCTGCAGGAGCTCGCAGCATCTGAAATCACAGAATATGAGGGAAAAGACCTTTCTTCGATTCTGGATTTTCGGGAGAATTCAATCGAGGGACCACAGGAAGTTGCCATTGATGAGTACACTCTAACCATCGATGGACTAGTCGATGATCCGATGATCTATTCCTATGATGAGGTGCTTGACAAGACACATTATGAAAAGGTCGTTACCCTCTACTGTGTGGAAGGTTGGTCTGCCACAATTCTATGGGAAGGGATCAGGCTTTCCGATCTCTTTGAGGATGTGAATGTACAGGACACAGCCAATACTGTCATTTTCCACTGCTATGATGGGTATACAACGTCTTTGCCGCTTCAGGACATCCTTGATAAGGATATCATGATTGCTTATAAGATGAATGACGTTGTCCTTCCTGCAGAACGAGGATACCCGTTCCAACTTGTAGCAGAAGACAAGCTCGGATATAAATGGGCGAAATGGATCGTCCGGATCGAGTTATCCGATGATTCGGAGTACGAAGGTTTTTGGGAGCAAAGGGGGTATTCGAATGAAGCTGATGTCACGGATCGATAAGATTGCTGCCTGGATCCTGGCCTTTTGTTTTATCCTGTATATGGTTTTAGGTTTTGATTTACAGCTGCGATTTTTTTCAATAAGTATCTC
>QKDK01000204.1 GCA_003252135.1 Clostridia bacterium | reverse complement strand
AAATAAAGAAGTATCATCGGATTATCTAAAAGACATCAGAAACTGAGATGTCTTTTTTATTTATTTAAGAAATTACCATTGACAGAACAGGGTTATCTTCGTATAATGCAAATGAGAATAATTATCATTCGCATTTTAGAGAGCAATTACCCAAACAGAATGCTTGGGATTGTATGGCGTAAAGGAAGGCGGTTATATGGTGCTATGTGAAGCGGCGGTTGGAAGCATATATCTGATAGAAGAAATGAAGCTTTCAAGAGCAGTCGAAATGAGATTAAAAGCGCTTGGTATGGTAGAGGCTACCAGAATTCAGGTGCTGAGCAGAAAAAGATCGGGGGCAGTTATCTTTAATGTACGGGGCACAAGAATCGCTATCGGAAAAGATATAGCAGAATATATTACCGTAAAGGAGGAACAGCCAGATGGACAAAGCAATCAGGGCAGCATTTGTCGGTAATCCGAACTGCGGTAAAACAACATTATTCAATGCATATACAGGTGCAAATCTGAAGGTCGCTAACTGGCCCGGTGTTACTGTGGAAAAGAAAGAAGGCGCTTTAAAATACCACAGCCACAGGTTCATGCTTGTTGATCTGCCGGGCACCTACAGTCTTACCTCTTATACAATGGAGGAAAAACTGACAAGACAGTATATACTTGATACAGAAGTTGATGTAATCGTTGATGTGGCAGACGCATCTGCACTGGAAAGAAATCTGTATCTGACCCTGCAGCTGATCGAGCTTGGAAAGCCTGTCATCCTTGCTTTAAATATGATGGATATTGTAGAAGAAAGAGGAATGGAGATAGATATGCACCGCCTGCCGGAGATGCTTGGTATTCCATGTGTTCCTGTATCTGCAAAGCATAAGATGGGGCTGGACATACTGATGCACACTGTGGCACACCATAAAGAAAAATCTGCGCAGGAGAATCTGGAGCACCACCACTACCACCACAGCAGGGAGGTTCATCATAAGCATTCGCACCACAAGGAATTTACAGTGGTGTATAATGATGCTATCGAGGACAAAATAGACCAGGTAATAAACAGGCTGAAAGAAGGGAAGGAACAGTGCTCAAATTATCGCTGGACTGCAATCAAGCTTTTGGAACGCGATGAAGAGATCATGAGCTTATATCCGTATAACTGGGATGGTATCATTGACAGGAGCTATGAGGATGATATCATTAATGGTAAATATGATCTGATTGAAGAAATTATTGAGGAATGCCTGGTCAATAAACAGGTCAAAGCTGCCTCCACTGATCGTGCAGACAGACTACTGACGAACAATATCCTAGGACTGCCGATTTTTCTTGGTATTATGGCATTGGTGTTTTTTTTGACCTTTACACTGGGTGATTTTTTAAAACTTGGTTTTGAAGCTGCGCTGGAATGGTTTTCTGACTGGACACTCATGACACTGACTGCAGCAGGAGCCAGCGAATGGGTGGTATCACTGATCGTAAATGGCATAATTGCAGGTGTTGGCGGAATACTGACTTTTTTACCGAACATATTCATACTTTTTCTGGCACTTGCCTTTCTGGAAGACAGTGGCTATATGTCCCGTGTTGCCTATGTTATGGACGGTCTGATGGGAAGGATAGGACTTTCCGGACGTGCCTTTATACCGATGATTCTGGGTTTTGGGTGTACAGTTCCTGCGATTATGGCATCAAGGAGTCTTGAGGATCCAAGGGACAGAAAACGTATCATCTTTATCACACCGTTTATGTCATGCAGTGCAAGGCTGCCGATTTATGTTCTGTTCTCGAGCATGTTCTTCCAGCATGCAGCCATGCTGGTTGCTTACTCCATGTATTTGATCGGTATCATTGTTGCCGTACTGACAGCTCTTTTCTTAAGTCTTGGGAGCAAGTCAAAGAAGGTCACTGCTCCGCTTCTGATCGAGCTTCCTGAATACAAGACGCCAAATCTTCAGACAATATTGATCTATGTCTGGCAGAAGGTAAAAGAGTATCTTACAAAAGCCGGTACGACTATTTTTCTGGCATCAATTGTTTTGTGGTTTCTTTTAAATTTCGGAGAAAACGGAATGACTTATGATATGTCAGAAAGCTTTGGAGCTATGGCAGGCATGAAGCTGGCACCGCTCTTAGTTCCGGCCGGACTTGGCCTGTGGCAGGTAGTAGTGGCGTTGATCTCAGGTCTGGCTGCAAAAGAAGTTGTTGTATCCAGTTTCAGTGTGCTCTTTGGTGTAGCCAATGCAACAACAGCAACGGGTATGAATCATCTGAGAGAGGTCCTTGCAGGATTTGGTTTTGGTGCCGGCAATGCCTATGCACTTATGGTATTCTGCCTTCTTTATACACCGTGTGTTGCAACGATTGGCGTGATCTACAGGGAACTAAAATCATATAAGCTTACGATAGCGTCTATACTTTTTCAGCTTGCGACAGCATGGATCATGGCAGTCATTGTTTACCAGGTATCGGTTCTGTTATAGTTGAATCTGACCGTCAGGAAGAAGTATTCGAGTTGATATCAAAACAAGCAGAGGGTGATGTAAAAGGGAAAACTTATCATCTCCTTTGCTTTTTCCTGTGTTTTAAACTATAGTCAGGTTTTAAGAGTTATAGCCGGGTCCCTCATATTTTTACAAAAAAATAAAGGAATTACGAAGAAATTGTCGAATAATAGTATAAAGTGATAAAATACTGGCCGATATAGTTCGTACAGACCAGATATTGCTATAACAGAGCTTTTATAAATTGTACAGTTACCATATATTATTCAGGGAAGAGGGCGAACATCATGAATGTTAGAGAAAAGCAGGAACGTTTGGAACATCAGTATTTAAGTCCATATGCCTCTTTCAGTGACAAGTCTTTGGGCAGGGATGAATTTGAAGAGCCGTGCGACATCCGGCCGATTTATCAGAGAGACAGAGATAAGATCCTTCATTCGAAGTCTTTTAGAAGATTAAAAGGTAAAACACAGGTGTTTTTATCTCCGGAGGGTGACCATTACAGAACACGACTGACGCATACGCTTGAAGTATCGCAGATAGCAAGAACAATAGCAAAATCGCTATTGTTAAATGAAGATTTAACAGAAGCCATTGCTCTGGGACATGACCTGGGACATACACCTTTTGGGCATGCAGGAGAACGGGCACTGAACAGGACATGCAAAGGTGGTTTCGAGCACGCGCACCAAAGTCTTCGTGTGGTCGAATTAATTGAAAAACACGGGAAAGGGCTGAACCTTTCAAAAGAAGTCAGGGACGGCATTCTGAACCATCAAACGAGCGGACATCCGGCAACTCTTGAAGGGAAGGTCGTACAGCTGGCAGATAAGATAGCCTATGTAAATCATGATATTGACGATGCCATCAGGGCGCACATCATATCAGAAGCAGAGATTCCTGCAAAATATGCGGATATTCTTGGTCACAATCTGGGACAGCGCCTGAACACACTGATTCATGACATCATTCATAACAGCGAGGAAAAGAATGATATCTTTATGTCTCCTCAAATTAAAGAAGCAATGACGGGGCTTCGGGCTTTTATGTTCGAGAGCGTATATACGAACCCGGTCGCAAAGGGACAGGAATCTAAAGCCGAAGAAATGCTTTGTATGCTTTTTGAGTATTATAAGGAACATCTTGAACGCCTGCCGGAGGAATATATGCAGATGATCAAAAGCAGCAGCGAAGATACAGACCGGGTCGTATGTGATTATATAGCAGGCATGACAGACGGATATGCAGTGGGAAGATTCAGGGAGATAATGATCCCGGTTGCCTGGGATGTATACTGATTGGGGGATATATGTATTACGAGGATTCAATAGTTGAAGAGGTCAGGACAAAAAACGATATAGTTGATGTCATAGGGAGCTATGTCAAACTGACAAAAAAAGGTGCTAACCACATGGGACTCTGCCCTTTTCACGGAGAAAAGACGCCTTCCTTTTCTGTCAGTCAGAGCAAACAGATGTATCGCTGTTTTGGATGCGGGGTAGGAGGTAATGTTTTCACATTTCTTATGGAATATGAGAACTATACCTTTGTTGAGGCGCTGCGTGTTCTTGCGGAACGTGCAGGGATCGAACTTCCACAGAAAGAACAGAGTGAGGAAGCAAAAAAATCACATGAACAAAAGAATAAGCTTTTGGAAGCGAACCGGCTGGCTGCCAGATATTATTATGCCATACTGCGATCGGACAGAGGTCAGGGAGCTATGGAATATCTCAGGAACAGAGAGCTGACAGATGAAACCATGCAGCATTTTGGCCTTGGATATTCAGATAAGTTTGGCGGCGGTCTGTATAAATATCTAAAAAAGGAAGGATATTCTGACGAATTCTTAAAGCTGACCGGTCTGGTGAATATAGACGAACAAAAAGGCGGTTCGGATAAGTTCTGGAATCGTGTCATGTTCCCAATCATGGATATCAATAATAAAGTAATTGCCTTTGGCGGACGGGTCATGGGAGACGGAACGCCAAAGTACCTGAACTCACCGGAAACTAAACTGTTCGACAAGAGCCGTAACCTGTATGGCCTGAATTTTGCAAGAACCAGCAGAAAATCATATTTTCTTCTGTGTGAAGGCTATATGGATGTCATAGCACTGCATCAGGCAGGCTTCACCAATGCTGTTGCATCACTTGGAACAGCCTTCACAGGGCTTCATGCCAATCTGATGTCCCGTTATGTAAAGGAAGTCATCCTTACCTATGACAGCGACGAAGCCGGAACCAAAGCGGCGCTTCGGGCTATTCCGATTCTGAAGGAATCCGGCATAAGTGCCAGAGTCATTAATATGAAACCCTATAAAGACCCGGATGAATTCATCAAAGCGCTTGGGGCTGATGAGTATCAGAAAAGGATCGAGCAGGCAGTCAGCAGCTTTTTCTTTGAAATCGCGGTGCTTGAACAGCAGTACGATATGCAGGATCCGGAGCAGAAAACAAGATTTTATAATGAGATAGCCGGTAAGCTTGCCGGTTTTCCGGAGGAGATCGAACGCAACAATTATATGGAAGCCATTGATCGTATCTACCATATGGGATATGAAAATCTGAGACATCTTGTAAATTCCATCGGTTCCAGAAAATTGTCCCAGCAGATTGCCCAGGAAACAAAAGAAAGAGACAGGGAAGCAGGGAAGAAAAAGGGAAAACCTGAAGAAGGCATCTTCCAGTCGCAGAAAATGCTATTGACATGGATCGCTGAAGAACCAAAAGTTTATGATAAGATCAATAGTATCATATCGGCGGAGGATTTCACGGAAGAACCATATAAAAGTGTTGCTCAGATGGTCTTTGAGCAATATGAGAAGGAAAAGATGATAACACCGGCAAGAATCATCGGGAGATTTGAGAGTATTGAGGAGCAGGCTAAGGTCGCTGAATTATTTTCAGCTTCTGTACGTGAAGAGCTGTCAGAGCAGGAGAGAAATAAGGCATTTTCAGATACTGTCGTACGGATACGTAAGAACAGTCTCGAATGTGCCGGAAAAAAAGCAATAGAGGAGAACAACGTAGCAGAGTATCAGCGTATCATAAAGCAGATGAGCGAATTGAGCAGACTCACGATTTCCCTGCGCTGATCAACATCACATAACTGAAAGAGAGGGGTATTTTTATGGAAGAAGGATCACAAAAGTTTCATGACAGATTAAAAGAACTGCTGGCCTATGCAAAGAAAAGAAAAAACGTTCTGGAATATCAGGAAATTAATGATTTCTTTCTCGATATCGAGATGGGTACCGACCAGATGGATGCGGTATTTGAGGTTTTGGAAGCCAACAATATTGATGTCCTGCGTATCCCGGATCTGGAGGAAATTGATGATGAGGACATAGATATTGATGAGACTGACGATGAAGATCTTTCGAAGATTGATCTTTCGGTGCCGGAGGGAATCAGTATCGAAGATCCGGTCCGTATGTATTTAAAGGAAATCGGTAAGGTGCCGTTGCTGTGTGCTGATGAGGAGATCATCCTTGCACAGCGGATGGAGGAAGGCGATATCGAAGCAAGAAAGAGACTTTCAGAAGCCAATCTTCGTCTGGTTGTCAGTATTGCAAAACGGTATGTTGGCAGAGGCATGCAGTTCCTTGATCTGATTCAGGAAGGGAATCTTGGACTGATCAAAGCTGTTGAAAAATTTGATTATAGAAAAGGATATAAATTCAGCACCTATGCTACCTGGTGGATCAGACAGGCTATTACCAGAGCCATTGCCGATCAGGCAAGGACCATCAGAATCCCAGTGCATATGGTAGAAACGATCAACAAACTAATCCGTGTCCAGCGGCAGATGCTGCAGGAGCTGGGACGCGAACCGTTTCCTGAGGAAATTGCAGAAGAGATGAAGCTTCCTGTTGAAAGAGTCAGGGAGATACAAAAGATCTCACAGGAGCCAGTCTCTCTTGAAACACCGATCGGTGAGGAAGAGGACAGTCATCTGGGTGATTTTATTCAGGATGATAATGTTCCTGTGCCGGCTGATGCGGCAGCATTTACCCTGCTTAAGGAGCAGCTGCTGGAGGTGCTCGATACACTGACAGACAGGGAGAGAAAGGTACTTTACCTGCGGTTCGGGCTCGGTGACGGCAGAGCAAGAACACTGGAAGAAGTTGGTAAAGAATTTGATGTTACCAGAGAGCGGATCAGACAGATAGAAGCGAAGGCACTGCGTAAGCTTCGACATCCAAGCAGGAGCAGAAAACTCCGTGATTTTCTGGAGTGATTTTTTAGGCAAGGAATGCAGAATAAGGAAACAGAATAAGGAAACAGAACAAGGAGACAAAACAAATGGTAATATCGAAACGGCTGACCATGGTAGTGGATCAGATTCCAGAGTGCAGAACACTGGCTGATGTCGGATGTGATCATGCATACATTTCAATCAGCTCGCTGGAACGGGGAATTACTTCACAGGCTATAGCCATGGATATAAACAGAGGTCCGCTTCGAAGAGCGATCGAGAACATTGAATACTACGGGTATACAGACAGGATCACGGCAAGACTTTCCAATGGATTGATCGGACTGGCTCCTGGCGAAGCTGACTGCATCGTGATTGCCGGAATGGGCGGCAGTCTGATGATACAGATCCTGCAGGGAGGCATGCCATGCATGCTGGCAGCGAAAGACCTGATTCTTCAGCCTCAGTCCGAGATCGGCAGTGTCAGACATTTTCTTCATGATAATGGGTTCTCGATATCGACAGAGGATATGTGCGTGGAGGACGGCAAGTATTATACCGTGATACATGCAGTGAATCAGAAACAGGAGCCGGCTGAGAATTACAGGAACGAATACGAGTATACCTATGGAAAATGTCTCATTGACCGGGTTCATCCGGTACTTGTGGAATATATAAAAAAGGAGTATAAAAAATTTACTCTGATAAAATACAATCTGGAAGCAAATGATACAGAAAATACGAAAGAGCGATTTGCAGGCTTTATGCATCAAATGGAGGAGCTTGAACAGGCCCTGGACTGCCTGCAGCAAAAAGGAGGTAACATAAGTATGGATCTTGTGCGTGTTACGATTCATGGTGTATGTGAGATTTATGAAAAAGGAACAAGCTTTGCAGATATTAAAAGCAGACATCAAAAGGAATATCCATACGAGATTATTCTGGTAAGAGCCGATGGAAAGCTGCGTGAATTATTCAAAACAGTTCAGGATGACTGTGTACTTGAATTTGTGACGTTGCAGGATAACGACGGACATAAGACATATACGCGAGGGATGATATTACTTATGCTTCGTGCTTTTGATGTTGTTGTTAACCAAAGATACAGATGGCAGATACGTGTGGAACATTCTATCGGAGCCGGACTATTCTGTGAGTTTTTCCCGGAATCGGGAGAGCCTCTTTCGGACATTCTGGATAAAGTCAAAGCAGAAATGAAGAACCTGATCGAGAAGGATATTCCTTTTCACAAAACGACCATAGGGACAACAGAGGCTGCACAGTTATTTCACGAGTATGAGATGTTCGACAAGGAAAAGCTGTTCCGTTTCCGTAGGGTTTCCAAAACGAATATCTATGATTTTGACGGCTACCAGGATTATTTTTACGGATATATGCCGCCAAGCGCAGGCATGCTCAAAGAGTTTGATCTTTTCCTTTATGAGAACGGATTCATTCTGCTTTTACCGGAGCGCTCAGAGCCTGACCAGCTGAAGAAATTCGTTCCGAGAGTGCAGCTGTTCGCAACCCTGCAGGAGTCGAACCAGTGGGGAAAGACCATGGGAATCGATACGGTAGGGGCTTTGAACGAGCAGATAACAAAGGGCGAGATCAATGATATAATCATGATACAGGAAGCTCTTTTAGAGAAAAAGATAGGTGCTATTGCAGATCAGATTCATGCAACAGGGAATCGCAAGTTCATCATGATCGCAGGACCGTCATCGTCAGGCAAGACTACATTTGCAAGAAGACTTTCCATACAGCTGCGGATCCTCGGTTATAAGCCGCATGCAGTAGGGATTGATGATTATTTCGTAAACAGGGAATTCACACCAAAGCATCCGGATGGAGAATATAACTACGAAACACTGGATGCTATCGATGTTGCCCAGTTCAACAAGGATATGATGGACCTGCTGGACGGAAAAACAGTAGAGATTCCTTCTTATAATTTTAAACTAGGGAAAAGAGAGTATAAAGGCAACTATATGACACTTGGTCATGATGATATTCTGGTCATTGAAGGCATCCATGGATTAAATGATAAAATGTCTCATTCTCTTCCAAAAGAAAGCAAATTTAAGATATATATCAGTGCACTGACGCAGTTGAGCATCGACGAACATAATCGTATTTCGACAACAGATGGCAGATTGATCCGCAGGATTGTCCGTGATGCCAGAACAAGAGGAACCGGTGCAAGAGAAACTATCGCTATGTGGCCTTCTGTTCGTAAAGGAGAAGAAGAGAATATTTTTCCTTTCCAGGAAGAAGCTGATTGTATGTTCAATTCAGCCATGATTTATGAGCTTCCCATCCTGAAGCAGTATGCAGAGCCGCTGCTGTTCGGTATCGATGCGAATGTACAAGAGCACAGCGAAGCAAAAAGACTTTTGAAGTTTCTTGATTATATTCTCGGTGTCAGCAGTGAGTCTGTACCGCAAAATTCAATTTTGCGTGAATTTATTGGCGGCGGCTATTTTAAACTGTAGTATATCCGGAAGATTTTTGGCGGTTAATGAAAAAAGGCTTGTGAAGAACCGACACATGGGATAAGATAGAGTTGCGTTTGCTTTTTGGAAAGTCAGACAAAGAAAGGCGGTTACATGAGCGAGAATCAGAACAATAATAACGACAATAATAACAGCAATAACAATAATAATAACAGCAATAACAATAATAACACAACATATGAAGAGATCTGTTATATGTGCAGAAGGCCGGAGAGCAAAGCCGGTAAGCTGATTCATATTCCGAATAACATCTGTATCTGTAATGACTGTATGCAAAAGACCTTTGATACGATCAATAAAAGCGGGAATCCGTATTTTGATATGATGAATATGAATCCTAATTTTATGAATATGATGAATCAGCAGGATATTCCGGAACGTCAGAAGGTTAAAAAGAAGCAGTTAAAGGAAGAATCTGCCGAGCGTGCAGAGGATGTATTGAAGATTGACCAGCTGCCGCCGCCTCATGTTATTAAAGCAAATCTGGATGAATTTGTAATAGGGCAGGAACAGGCGAAAAAGGTCATGTCGGTTGCTGTATATAATCATTATAAACGTGTTGCCAAAGGGAAAGACGAAGATGTAGAAATCGAAAAATCGAATATGTTGATGATAGGACCTACAGGAAGCGGTAAGACCTATCTGGTGCGCGTGCTGGCTAAAATATTAAATGTGCCTTTAGCTATTACAGATGCAACCTCCTTAACAGAAGCCGGTTATATTGGTGACGATGTTGAAAGTGTTCTGTCAAAGCTGCTCGCAGCTGCAGATAATGATGTCGAACGGGCTGAACGCGGGATTGTGTTCATCGATGAAATCGATAAAATTGCCAAAAAAAGAAATACCAACAGCAGGGACGTCAGCGGAGAATCAGTTCAGCAGGGTCTTCTTAAGCTCTTAGAAGGCAGTGAGATCGAAGTTCCGGTCGGAGCCAGCAGTAAAAATGCAATGGTTCCCATGACAACAATTAATACGACAAATATCCTTTTCATCTGCGGCGGCGCTTTTCCGGATCTTGATGCCATCATCAAGACAAGACTGAATGAGAAATCGTCTATTGGTTTTGATGCCGATCTGCGTGATAAATATGATAACGATCCTAATCTGTTACAGAAGGTAACATTGGAGGATCTTAGAGAATACGGTATGATTCCTGAGTTTCTCGGACGTCTTCCGGTGGTCTATGCGCTGCAGGAACTGACGAAAGAAATGTATGTAAGAATCTTAAAAGAGCCAAAGAATGCTATTCTGAAGCAGTATAAGAAGCTGCTCGCCATGGACGAAGTGGATCTGCTGTTTGAGGATCGTGCGCTTGAGGTCATAGCTGAAAAGGCAATTGAGAAAAAAACCGGAGCACGTGCACTGCGCGCTATTATAGAAGAGTTCATGATAGACATCATGTATGAAATACCAAAAGATGAGACCATTGGAAGAGTCACTATTACAGGTGATTACATCGAGAAAAAAGGAGCACCTATTATTGAGCTTCGAAGCGGCGGCAGACACAAAATGATCGCACAAAATACATTTTAGTGAAATATTATATGCGGGAGTTAGAGTATGAAAGGTATCATTCTGGCCGGAGGATCCGGAACACGGTTATATCCACTGACAAAAGTAACATCAAAACAGTTGCTTCCGATATATGACAAACCCATGATTTATTATCCGCTGTCGATTCTGATGAATGCAGGGATCAGAGAAATTCTGATTATATCAACACCGGAGGATACGCCAAGATTCGAGCATCTTTTTGGTGACGGGAATCAGTTCGGCATTCAGCTTACCTATGCTGTTCAGCCATCACCTGACGGACTGGCGCAGGCTTTTCTGATCGGCGAATCGTTTATTGGTAATGACAGTGTTGCGATGGTTCTCGGAGACAATATATTTCACGGACACGGCCTGACAGGAAGGCTTCTGGAAGCAGCCAAAAAGA
>QKDK01000173.1 GCA_003252135.1 Clostridia bacterium | reverse complement strand
AGGCAATTTCTTCAACACTTATATAATTTACATCAGTATGTTTACTAGTCTGCAGGTGTATCTCTTCAACTTCCTCCAGCCGGACCGGTTTTCCAAAGACTGTCATCTTCAGTCTTCCTTTGGTCCTTTGCGGAAAAAGTGTCTGGCTGTCCAGTATCGAAAGATCAAAAGGTATCATGATCTTTGTATGCGGCAGTACACCAAATATCATCCGGATATCTGCTTCTTCCTGCGTCTTCTCCTTCGTATAAAAGGAAAGCTGCAGGCATAAAGAGTCTTCTCCTAGTTGTTCGACCATTAATGTTAAATATTTATAGTTCCATGGACAAAGGTCAGGATTAACAGATCTTTTATACAGACAATAATCTAGTCCTTCCACCGGACATTCAATTACTGTTCTTTTTTTCTCCTCATCCAGAATACGACCCTTTATGAAGTTACTTTCATTTAGTTGTAATTGCTGTTTCATATCCGCCTCATTCCTGCGCTGTAAGACGATGAAAGGATAACGCGCGGCACACTTTATACCTTTTTGTTTCCTGCAGTATACAACAGTTCCACAATCTACCAAACAGAACTATACTACTCCACCCTTCACAAAAAAGCAAGCGTCATCCCGGATTCTTCAGTAAAATACTATGCTTTAGCCTGCAATATAACTTCCGCCGGACGCAGTCCTTCGCCCTTTATCCTGACAGAAATAGTTCCTGCCTTCTGTTTTGCTCTGATATAGATCAGCAGCCTGCCCATGAACGTACGCCTGTAAGATGCAGTATATTCAGTCACATCAGAAAGATCACCATTTTCAAGTCCAAGCAGCTCTCCTTGTCCTTCTACCGTAACATGAAGAACTGCAGAATCATCCAAAACTCCATTCCCATCACAGTCAGTCAGAGAAACCTCGATCTGTGCAATATCCATGCCATCAGCCTGTAATTCCTCACTATATGCTTCTGCTGTAATATTGCAGGCCAAACCTGTTGTTATGAGTCTTGCACATGATCCATCTGTTTTTGCTTCCAGAATTCCTGCTTCATAAGGTATACAGAATTCGATCCATCCTTTTTCCTCGTCAAATTCACCATCTGCCAGGTATCTGTTGTTCAAATATAATGAAATCTTCCTGTGATTTGTAAATACCCTGACATCTATCATCTCTTTGGTATTGTAATTCCATCTGTCCGTAAAATGATACTGGTGCCTCTTTGCATGCTCATGCAGAGACGAAATCTCCTCAGAGCGCGCAGTTACTATATGAATTACCGGAACATCGCTCCAAAGGCTCTGTCTGAAATAATAATCGCTTTTTTCAAATCCTGCTAATGTCAGATGCCCTGCACCAGAGCCATGCACCGGCCAGAGATGTGCTTCTCCCAGATAATCTATTCCTGTCCACAGAAATTGCCCGCTGATATATTCATGATCAAGTACCGCTCTCCACTGATGGTACTCATGACCATTCTCACTTCCAATTAGCGGCTGTTTTGGAAAACGTCTGTGATCTTCTTCATAAAACATTTCTTTATAGTTATAGCCTATCACGTCAATTTCATCAAAAAAGCCGATCTGTGAAGATAATTCCGGAAAAGCAGCTGCAAGCGTTACCGGTCTGGTCGTGTCGTATTTTTTAACTTCTTTGGAAAGAAGTGCTGCAAGATAGGATAGGCGCTCAGCATTTGGTCTGTCCACGCTGTAGATTCGCTCTGCTTCCGGCTTGTTTGCATCATTGTTCCCTGTTGCAAGTTCAAACAAAGGATGACAATAAGGATCATTTGGGTAATCTACTTCATTTCCTATGCTCCACATGATAATGCAAGGGTGCTTCCGATTCTTTCTGATAAAAGATCTGACATCCTTCTGATACCATTCATGAAAATCTTCAAAATATCCCTGATGAATCGGAGGATACACATTGTGTCCGGTCGACCACTTGTTCTTTGGACCTTCCCACTCATCAAACAGTTCATCAATGACCAGAAATCCCATCTCATCGCATGCATCATAAAGTTCCTGTGAATGCGGGTTATGGCTCATACGCACAGCATTGCAGCCCATCTTTTTAAGCTTTGCAAGACGTCTGTTCCATGCTTTTTTAGGAACACTGTTGCCAAGGCAGCCTGCATCTTCATGGAGGCACACGCCTTTTAAAAGAATGGGATCTCCATTCAGGAAACATCCATAGTCCGGATCAAAGCGAATGGTTCTGAACCCAGTTTTATATTCAACCCTGTCAAGTGCCAGGTTATCTCTCAAAATTGTAAATTGCACCGTGTATAAAGCCGGATCCTTATCAGACCACAGGCATGGTTTTTCAACGCTGCCCATCCAGGTAAATTCCTGTTTGTCCATTTGATCTGATATCGTGTTTTCATAATAATAGACAGTTTCTCCGATGCCGTTAATAAGACTGCATTGAAAAGAAAGCTTATTCTGATCTGTATTATGACCTTTATAATGGCTGCAGACTATTTCTGCGTTCACCATGAATTCTGCAACATTCTCATCTGCTTTTAAAGTCGTTAGAACAAAGGACTCTTCACAAAGATGGACCGGATCTGTAATTTCCATTGTTACTTTTCTTGTTATTCCTGACCCAGTGTACCATCTCGAATCAGCAATATCCTGATGAGATACTTTAACTGCTATAATAACATCACTTTGCCTTCTGTCTAAAAGCTCCGTAATATCGTAAGAAAAACCTGTATATCCATTTGCCCATTTTCCAAGGTAATAACCATTGCACCATACCTGACTGTTCTTATAAACACCTTCAAAGTTTATCACGACTCTTTTTTCATATGCTTCATCCGGTACTATCAGATGAGTTCTGTACCATCCGATCCCACCTGCCAGGTAGCCAGTTCCGCTTGAAAATTTCTTATCAAATGGCATAGTGACTGCCCAGTCATGCGGAACTCTGACCTTTTTCCATGTATCATCAGCATACTCGCGCTTCCATGCATCAGCTGATTTACCA
>QKDK01000202.1 GCA_003252135.1 Clostridia bacterium | reverse complement strand
AGTGAATTACTTTTATAACAAGTGGAGAGGTGCGGCATCAGCACTTGGAAAGCTGAATAAAGGAACAAAAGCTGGATATCTTCCGGCATTATTCGGCAATAAAGAGTCACTTATGATACTGGTTGTCGGTATTCTTACAATACTGATGTACCTGTATCTGAACAAAACAAAGCAGGGATATGAAATAGCAGTTGTAGGTGAGTCAGTAAATACAGCTAAGTACGCAGGTATGGATGTAAAAAAAGTCGTTGTCAGAACGATGCTCATATCAGGTGCGGTATGCGGTGTGTGCGGTTTTATGACAGTTGCAGGTCAGGATCACTCTATTTCATCGGCTTCAGCAGGCGGATACGGATTTACATCAATTATCGTTGCCTGGCTGGCTAAATTCAATACACTGGTCATGGTTCTGATTTCACTTTTTGTAGTGTTTCTGGAAAAAGGGACCAATCATATTACAGATGCCTATGCAGGCTTTGATGACAGCGCATCGAGAATTGTAATTGGCATTATGCTCTTCTTTGTCATAGGCTGCGAATTCTTCATCAATTATAGGCTGAGCTTCTTTAGATTCAGAAAGGGGGATAAATAATATGGCAAATCTGATTGCATGGATCATCCGAGCTGTGGTGTTTGGTACTGTGGTACTGTACGGCTCCATTGGAGAGACGATCACAGAAAAATCCGGACACCTGAATCTTGGAACACCGGGAATTATGTGCATAGGCGGAGCATTTGGCTTTGTCGGTGCATATGCTTATGAGAACAGCGTTTCTGATCCAAATGCTGCAGTGTGTATTCTGATTGCTTTATCCTTCAGTTTTATTTCAGCGATGCTCGCAGGATTGATCTATGCCTTTTTAACGGTATCACTTCTTGTAAATCAGAATGTTGTCGGACTTACACTTACAATTTTTGGTGTAGGTATTGGTAAGTTCTTCGGATCATATGTGATTCCGGAAGGAACTGTTTCAACAAAAGCTTCCTTTGCAAACAGTGTTTTCAGTGCAAAGATACCATTTTTAAGCGGGCTTGGCTTTATCGGACAGACTGTGTTCTCTTATGGTTTTATGATGTACCTTGCATTGTTCATAGCATTTGCAGCATATTTCTTTTTTCAGAAGACAAGAACAGGACTTAATCTTCGTGCTATTGGAGAAAATCCTGCAACAGCAGATGCTGCTGGAATCAATGTAACAAAGTACAAATATCTTGCTATTGCCATTGGCTCCGGAATCACAGGGCTTGGCGGAGTCTACTATATTCTTGACTATAATAGCGCCACCTGGGCTACAGCTGCCGGTGATGCCATTGAAAGTCTTGCATGGCTTTCTGTTGCACTGGTTATTTTCGTGAGATGGAATACTGCAAAAGCAATCTGGGGAGCTTACCTTTTTGGGCTCTGCTATTGGGCATACGCATTTGTTCCGAGCATCATTGGAATCAGCATAAATACTGATATTGCAGAAATGCTGCCTTACATTGTCACTATTCTGGTACTTATCATTGGAAACATAAGGAGCAAGAAGGGGCATCAGGGGCCTGCCTATCTGGGCATGTCCTACTACCGAGAAGAAAGATAGGATGATTGGTTATGAAGGTCGAACGGTCTTTTATTATAAAAGGCGATATTATATATAGTGAAACAGAAGATAAGATTGTAACCTGCAGGGATTCCTTTTTAATATGCCTGGATGGGAAAACAGAAGGGATTTATAATGAACTCCCCGTGGAATTTGATATGCTGCCGATTCATGATTATACCGGATATTTAATTATCCCGGGAATGACCGATCTGCATCTGCATGCGCCGCAGCACAGCTTCCGGGGCTTAAATATGCATCTGAAGCTGATTGACTGGCTTGATGAAGTAGCTTTTCCAGAAGAAGCAAAATTCGATGATCTATCTTATGCGAAAGCATCATATGAATGCTTTGCCAGAGATCTGAGAAAAAGCGCAACAACAAGAGCCTGTGTATTTGCTACTCTGCATAAGGATGCCACGATTCTGCTCATGGATATTATGGAAGAGACAGGTTTACAATGTATGATCGGCAAGGTCAATATGGACCGCAACAGTCCGTCTTACCTTTCAGAAACAACAAAAGGATCCGTAGAAGATACGATACTATGGGTGGAGAGTACTGCAGGAAAATATCAGAACTGCAGACCAATGCTTACTCCAAGGTTCATTCCGTCCTGCTCTGATGAACTGATGACTGAACTTGGAAGAATCGGCAGAAAGTATAAGCTTCCTCTGCAATCACATCTTTCAGAAAACACCAGTGAAATCGAGTGGGTAAAAGAGCTGTGTCCGGATGCTTTAAGTTATGCAGAAGCTTACTACAGGACCGGAACTTTTGGCGGTGACGTTCCTACTGTGATGGCACATTGCGTTCACCTCACAGAGGAAGAAATCGAGCTGATCAGGAAACAGAAGGTTTATGTTGCACACTGCCCGTCATCAAATAACAATATCATGTCTGGTATTGCACCAGTGAAGCATTATCTGGATAAGGGTCTTAAAATCGGTCTTGGATCTGATATTGCAGGCGGTGACAGCATGTCGATGTTCCGTGTGATTGTTGAAACAATAAAATCATCTAAAATCTATGCAGAACTGGTTGATAACAGCCTGACGCCATTAACCAGCAAAGAAGCGTTTTTCCTTGCAACGAAAGGAGGCGGAAGCTTTTTTGGGAAGGTAGGCAGCTTTGAAAAAGGGTACGATTTTGATGCACTTGTTATTAAAGATGATATATGGAAGAATCCCAGAGGCTTTTCAATGGATGAGCGGCTTGAAAGAGCGCTGTATTCAGCAGAAGACCGCGATATCATAGCAAAGTACTGTGAAGGAAAACAGCTTTTCTGACATGGGTTATAAGCACCGTAAAAATCATTAATAGATTTTTACAGTGCTTTTTTTATTGAAAAATATAGCTTTATTACATGAATAAATTTTGGCTTTCGTAAAAAAATTATGTTA
>QKDK01000123.1 GCA_003252135.1 Clostridia bacterium | reverse complement strand
GCGTCATATGCCAGACCAGATTCACACTGTGTTCTTTTGTTATATGAGTAAATACCATCTCTTCGTAGGTACTTTCTTCTCCATAGTAATAGGATTCACTAAGATTTTTACTTTGTACATATCCTCTGACCCCATCCCAGGTCATGACCTTGACAAATCCATCCTTTTGTATTCCGCCTGCGTCTACATACATGACCTTATCGCCTGCAGCCAGCTCGGCGAGAACTGCGTTCTTTATTCCGCTGCTGGTACGAAGCTGCGTCGGTTTTGTGACATCAGAATACAGGTGCTCTGTCCAGGTATACTGGATGATCACACGGTTAGGATTTTCAAATTTCTGATAGGATATGTCGGAAAACATCTTGATAAAATCCAATGCGACATAAAAGCTGCCGCCAAGTGCTTGCATAACGTCATACTCTGTAGTCTGCTTTGTTTTGTTACTGTAATAGAAACTATCTCCGACCTCAGCCTTAATGACCTCCTCCGGTGTCGTATAAATAAGCAGATTTTCTTTTTCATCCCAATAATACTCACTGTCAAGTTTTGTTAACAGAAGATCCAGTGATATGTAGATCTGTCCCTCCAGATACAATGCATTATCATCATATACACTGTCTTCCAGAATTATCATCATCTCATCTTCCGGAATACTGTAATACTCTGCCAGATCCATGACTTCCTTGCTTGGTGTATACTTTGCAATTAATCGGCTTGTAAGTATTGCTGCCCCAATCAATACCAATACTATCACACTTAAAATGACAAGTATTTTTGCCCTTCGATTCATTTGCTGCCTCCATATTTAGTTTTTAAACTGCATCTCACCTGCACATTATAGCACTTAATCCATGATGCGTCACCCTTTTTATCCGGGTTCCAATGTATTTGTAAGAAATGCACAAGCAAAAGACAGCTGCTGCAGCTTGTCAATCGGTTCGTTTTACCGTTCTGTAATGGATTGAGGGTCAGTACAGGGAGCAGGGCAGCTGTCCGCTTGTCGTATTGTTTTTTGTTGAACTGCGTCACTTTGTGCCGCTTCTCTGCCAGAAAGATATGGTGCTGTTGTATATCAATGTAATAAAACTTATGTTTCGATAAGGAGTTGTGGTAGGTATCCTATTATCCTGTCCATTGTTTTTTATTAACATGGTCAACCAAGGCATCTTTCAATTAGCAGAGATCAGTATGCCGTTTCCTGAAAAAAATCTCTGATGCTTTTTACGGCCTGCTTTGTCACCCTGAAAGGATCCGGCGAATACGGCAGGGGTACTGTTTTTATTGGTGTGCGGCGAAATAGCTGCTGATCACCTGGCAATGCATGGTTGATCAACAATCTCCAGTTCTTCCAGCCCGTTATATCCTGTTCAAGACCAGAAAGAAAGCTGTGATTCTCCATATGCCACGGGACACAGTCAGTAACAATCAGTTTCATATCGCACTGCAGAAGCAATTCTTTGTTTTCGGCATAGGATGATCCAAAATCAAACAAGCAGTAATCATACTTTCCGCTAAACAAAGGCTCATTACTGCAGCACAGAAAATCCGGATAGTAGAAAACACCTCGCAGCGAAAACACTTCTTCGTTCTCAAAGGAGAGGAAAGCAAGATCATGGTTCCTGTTTTTCTCTGCAACAGCAACCTTTTTATTAAATTCCTGCAAAAGTACATTGGCAAGCATAATCGCTGTATGTGTGGTTCCTGCCCCCCGATGCGTGCCGATTATTCCGATTGAAACAATCCCCGCACATTTCTTCTAGTCTTTTGTTCTGCCAGGCAGTGTCCTTCCAAAGAATCTTTTACCTGTTCTTTCCTGTTCGTTCAGTCTGTCATATACATCCCTGATATAGCGGAACCTGCTGCTTTCAAGCTCATTAGCACAATGTTTGAGAATTTTCAGAAGAGACTTGTTCTGTTTTGCTGTTTCGTCATACATATATAGTAGAAGTCGTCCTACTGCATAAATATCTGCCCGTTCATCAACAGTACCTGAAAGTTTCAGCTCTGGTGCTGCAAAGTAAGGTGTTGCATAACGATATACCCTTCTCTCCCCATTCATCCATTCGGACGAGCCAAAGTCTATCAGCTTGATATCCTGTGATGTCATTATTACATTACACGGAGAAATATCAAGATGCAGAACCTCTCTGTCTTCGTGGAGAAATAAAAGCAGCCGGCATAGACATTGTCCGTACAGTATGACCTGTTTTTCAGTAAATGCTCCGTACGACCTTTTATAATCGGCAAAGTACAGCCCCTGAACATTCTCTTCAAAAATATACAGATTCTCATCATCTTCTTCAATATCGTATACGACCGGTATATTTGGATGTTTGATTCTGAGCAGAATTTCGGCTTCTCTTCTGGTCTGCTGATATTCCGGTATATTCTTTTGTATACGTTTCATTATTCTTTTTTCATCCAGCATGGTGTGAGAAACAAGAAATACTTCTTTGCAGTTTGTCGCTGTTAACAGCTGCACAGGTTTGTATTTGCGAAACCATAACTGATCCTTCATTCACTCCTTTCCTTTCTTAATAATATAATGGAATTCTTTGGAATTTCACTCATAGCTTACCATAAATTCTATCGTCTGTACAGCTTTAAATCTCCCATTATATGTAAATTATTTGTGTCAGATTTTGTACAATTTGACGGTGCAAAAAGGTATATTTTCAGACTTTTGTCACGATTAGTTCATAGAAATTTAACGAATAATCTGTTGACTTCTAATCTGTTTCAAGTTATACTTTGCTTACAAAGAAAGGAGGGTGATTTTATGAAGATTGAGAAGATCAGTGAAACACAAATTCGATGCACACTCAATCGTGACGATTTGCTTGATCGGCAACTGCGGCTCAGTGAACTTGCATATGGCAGCGAAAAAGCAAAGGCATTATTTCAGGATATGATGCGTCAGGCGAATAGTGAATTCGGATTCGAAGCAGATGACATTCCACTTATGATTGAAGCAATTCCTGTATCACCCGAATGTTTGGTTTTAATTGTTACAAAAATTGAAGAACCGGAAGAACTGGATACAAGGTTTTCGAATTTTACTCCTTATAACGGGAAAGAATCCGAGGACGAAAGTGAAGAGCATTCTTATGCAGATGAAATTATCAATCGATTTGAACGGATTGAGGAGATTCTCGGCAAGAAGAATAAAACATCAGATAAGTCCCAGACCTCAATTGATGAGGACGAAATAGATGAACCTGAAACGGAAGCGGACTTTGTGTCTGTTCAGTCAGCTTTGGCTAAGGTTTATGCCTTCCGTTCCATGAAGGAATTACGATCTTTAGCAACGATCATTACTCCTTTTTATACCGGCAAGAATACCTTGTACAAGAACAGAAAGAACAATCAGTATTATCTGGTCATATATATGTCAGGACATTCTCCTGAGGAGTTCAATAAGATCTGTAATATTATTACCGAATATGGAAAGCCGGAGCGCACGAATTATGCGACTGTATCCTACTATGATGAACACTATGATCTCATAGTAACAGATAAAGCAATTCAACATCTGGCTAAGCTTTAATCAATGAATCGACCTGCAGACATACCGGCATTGCCGCAAGGCTATGCCGGTTTTCTTTTTATTTTTACATGGAATTTGTACGCTTATGGAAATCAAAGCTACTGTTCATGACTGCTCACTCATGGTTTTGTTTCATTTTGTTTCTCTGACTATATGCCGACTAATTAATCCGATCTGAAAGGATACCTTATGAAAATTCTGCTGGTTGCTATGAATGCCAAATACATTCACTCAAATCCTGCCGTTTACTCTCTCCAGTGTTATGCTGATGAAAACGGCATACAGACTGATATCATTGAATTCACGATAAACCAGAGCATTGACACAATATTGCAGGAGCTTTATCTTCTGCATCCTGACTTTATAGGATTCTCCTGCTATATCTGGAACATTGAGCCGATACGCACACTGGTCAGAGAATATGCAAAGCTCGACATGCATGCTTCCATATGGCTTGGCGGTCCCGAGGTGAGCCACGCTCCGCTTCATTTCATGCAGGAGCTGCCAGCTCTGACAGGCATCATGTGCGGAGAAGGCGAAGCTACCTTTCTCGAAGTTATCCGTGCCGCAAGGACTCAAGCTTCAGAGACAGACTTTATCGAAGCCCTTTCGAGCATTAAAGGTATCGTCTATAGAGACAGGCAGACAATGCAGATTTTTGAAAACCCTCCTCGTTTGCTGCTCGACTTTTCTTCTCTTCCGTTCCTATATAAAAAAGAAAGAGATCTTGATGTCTTCAGGAACAGAATCGTATATTATGAATCTGCCCGCGGCTGTCCATTTCGCTGCAGTTACTGTCTTTCTTCCATCGATAAAACAACCAGGATCAGGGATACTTCGCTGGTTATAAATGAACTGCATTTTTTCTTGGAGCTGAAGGTACCGCAGGTCAAGTTCATCGACCGGACTTTTAACTTTGAAAAGTCAAGAGCTATGGAGATCTGGGAGTACCTGATCCTGCAGGATAACAAAATCACGAACTTCCATTTTGAAATCAAGGGTGACCTGCTTGATGAGGAACAGCTGCACTTGCTTTCAAAGGCAAGACCGGGTCTTTTCCAGTTCGAGATCGGTGTTCAGTCCACCAGTCAGAAGACTCTTGAGACTATCTGCCGCAGAACAGACCTTAGTAAGCTTAAGCAGGCAGTTGACAGTCTTCGCAAAGAAAACCGGATTCATCTCCATCTTGACCTGATCGCAGGTCTTCCTTATGAAGACGCCGCTTCCTTTGCCGCTTCTTTTCAGGATGTGTATGCCATGCGTCCGAACCAGCTGCAGCTTGGTTTTCTGAAGCTGCTGCAGGGATCACTGCTGCATTCTCAGGCGGAACAATTTGGCATTGTTGTTAAAGAGTATCCTCCATATGAGGTGGTGAAAACTGCCTGGCTTTCTTTTTATGACATCATTCATCTGAAAGAAATCGAGGAAATGGTCGAGCAGTATTTTAACAGCGGACAGTTTACATACAGCCTGCAGTACCTTGAACATTTCTTCGAAAATTCATTTCAGATGTTTGAAGCTTTGGCCTTATATTACACTGAAAATAAGATACACCTGCTGCAGCATGCAAGGATCAGGCGCTACGAGATCCTTCTGGACTGCATGTTATCACTTACCCATACGGCCAGCTTCTCCCCTGATTTTTCAATTCCACTGTTAAAAGAGCTTCTGACACTGGATGCCTATCTTCGCGAGAATCTAAAAAGCAGACCATCGTTTGCAGCTTTGCAGCCGCATGGTGATAAAGGGAAATCGAGATCAAAAGAATCATTACAGTCACATACCGAGTTATTCCACTTTGATCTGCAGGAGGGAGCACAAAGCGGAAAAGCAGTTTATCTTGAAAAAATCTGCGTATTCGATTATGACAGACGCGACCCAATGACTCATAATGCTTACTATATGCTGACAGATCCATATGCTGAATAAAAAAAAGCTTCCAGATGCCAGTGCGACCTGACCTTTGGAAGCTTTTAACACCTGCTTGCGGTGTCATTATGTCTTAATGCGGTGTCATTATGCCTTATTGTGCTGATAAGAATGTATTGATCTTATCGACCAGTTCATCTGCTGAGATACCATGAACCATAGCTGCTTCTTCAATGGATTCACCCTGTGCTGAAGGACAGCCAAGGCAATGCATGCCAGCATCAAGAAGTATCGGAATGATACCCTGATCAACACGGATGATCTGTCCTATTGTCATTTCTTTTGATATTTGCATCTTAATTCTCCTTCCTTACATCCTTGCTTGTTGGCAAACATTATATCGAAAAAATAATGTTTCGTCAAGTAAACTGCCTGTATGTCTCAATTTTAATATTAATCAAAGATTTATGCCAAAAGACTTTCAATTCTTTCCTTCTTCCTATTAAATTTCCTCTTGTTTTCTAACCTTTTTTCATGTAAAATGGTAACCATCACAGGAAGGAGGAATACTGATATGGCATATAAAATTACTGACGGATGCATCAGCTGTGGTGCTTGTGCTTCTGAATGTCCTGTAGGCGCTATTTCCGAAGGAGACGATCATTACGTAATCGATGCAGATGCATGCTTGGATTGTGGTTCATGTGCACCTGTTTGTCCTACAGATTCTATCGAAGCGTAATCTGAGGTACTTCAACAACCAGATTCGTTTAGGATTAATGTTGTTATGAACAATTAACAGGTCGGTTGCATCAGCATCCGGCTTGTTTTTGTTTCCAAACTGTGCTAATAATTATATTATACCTGTTATTTTATTGTTCGAATCTTTCAATACAAATCAGCCACAAAGGATAACCCTATGAGAATAAACATGCCAGAAAATGCTGCACTTATCATCAACCGATTAATGGAAAGCGGATTCGAGGCCTACGCAGTCGGCGGCTGTGTCCGTGATGTTATGCTTGGAAGAGAACCGGAAGACTGGGATATAACAACCAGCGCTTCTCCTTATGAGGTGAAGCAGCTGTTCAAGAGAACAGTCGATACGGGCATAAAGCACGGCACCGTCACTGTTCTGATCGATAAAGAATGCTTTGAGGTAACGACCTTTCGGATCGACGGTATTTATGAAAATTCAAGACATCCAAAGGAGGTCTCTTTTACTGACTCATTATCTGAAGACCTGATGCGCCGTGACTTTACCATTAATGCCATGGCTTATAATCATACTGTCGGATTTGTCGATATCTTTGGCGGAATTGAGGATCTGAAAGCCCGTACCATACGCTGTGTCCGAGATCCGATGCTGCGTTTTCAGGAGGATGCCCTTCGCATACTCAGAGCTTTTCGCTTTAGTGCACAGCTTGGTTTTGCCATTGAGGAGAAGACCCTGTCAGCCGCAACAGCTCTGGCACCGACACTCAGAAATATCAGTGCAGAACGTATCCGCGAAGAACTGAACAAGCTTCTTTTGTCAGCTTATCCTGAGCGCATGATGGAAGCCTGGCGGTCCGGCATACTGGCAGTAATCCTGCCGGAAGCTGACACCTTCTGCCGCAGCGAAAACGGTACAGAACATATGCTTCTTATGCTGCAGAAGCTGACAGGCTTTTCTGATAAACCAGCCAGAGATTGTCAGATTTTATGCTGGGCTTTGTTTTTGCAGACCATCACACAGGAATACGACAGCAATAAACGATATGAGATGGCCAAAGCCATAACCAGACGTCTGAAATTCGATAATGAAACCATATATTTTGTCAGTAAGCTGGTCTATTTCAATACTTACCCGCTGGAGGCTACAAAAGTCGGCATACGAAAAGCAATGTCAGAGATGGAAGAGAGCATCTTTGACTATCATCTTGAAATGCTGCAGGTACAGACAGGGCAGGAATTCCTTGAAAAAGTGCATGCCCTCACAAAAAATATCCGCTCCTCTCCCTACTGTGTCAGCTTAAAACAGCTGGCCGTAACAGGAAATGACCTGATCGGGATCGGCTGCGCACCCGGAAAAGGACTTGGCGAATATCTGCAGCAGCTGCTGCAGGAGGTTCTGATCGATCCAGAGCTTAACACAAAACAACAGCTTCTGGCAATCATCGAAAAATCGCAGGGTTAATATACTTATGATATGAATACGAGGTATTGCATGAAAAACTCCTTCAGAAACACCAAAATACTGGTAATTGGCGGTTTGATCGTCGGTCTGCTGACGATCGTACTTGTTATTTTTACTGTCATAAGAAACGGAAATCATGACGATACAGCAGCAGACCTGTCAGCATCTCCTTCTCCACCTGGAATGGCAGAAGAGAACGCTGCCGATACAGTGCTGCCGGCAGACAGCCTGACATCCACGGTTCTTGTCATTTTTGTTGATCAGTCAGAACACACCATCACATTTTATGATCCCAATACGGATACTGCTTTCTTACTGACCTATACAGATTCGACCAGCATAAAGAATAAATACGGAAAGATCATGACCGCAGCCCAGCTGCTCACCGGTGATATTGCAGATCTGTACTACAGTGCCGATGCAACACAGCTCTATCAGCTTCAGCTGTCTGATGATTATTGGGAATATGACGGCGTGGTTTCTCCAGATATCAACACAGACAAGAATATCCTGAACATTAACGATATCAATTACAGGTGCAGCAATGAGGTCATCATTGTCAGCAATGACTCCATCTATTCACTGGCTGATCTGTATACCATCGATAAAGTCAACATTCGAGGTGTCGGTGAACGGGTCTATGTTATGGATGTTATAAATGGACACGGTGCTCTTTCGTTTATCAACGAAGACGAATATGTTGGCGGCAGCCTTTATCTGAACGAGGACTTTGCGGGTCAGATCACACAGGATATGACGGTATATCTGCCTGAAGGAACCTATGATGTCACTATTACAAACGGTGATCTGAGCGGTTCAAAAACCGTGACCATTGACAGGTATGGAACGACAGTTTTTGATGCATCCGAGTATAGTGCACCTATCTATGATACCGGTATTGTTGATTTCTCCATATTTCCCGAAGGTGCCGATCTTTATATTGATGACACCTATGAATTCTTCCAGACCAATCTTTCTCTGACCTATGGTGAACATATTGTGGAGGTTTCTCTTGGGGGATATGTGACATGGACCGGAACAATCGAAGTTTCAAAGGATCACAGCAGCATTCAGATCTCGCTTGCAGAAGGCACTGCTGTTACCGATGACGGACAGGTTATCGATACAACCGGCGATACAGTCGAAACAACACCGACAGCAGTCCCGTCAGAAGCCACAGATACCGGAGAAGACAGCACCTCTGATGATACTGTAACTGAGCCGGAGGACAGCTCATCTGACAGTTCGGATGACGAAACACAGAACTCTTCTGATGACAGTGACAGTTCAGATTCGGATGGTAATTCCGATGACTCCGGAACCGATACAACAGCAGACACTGACAGCAGTACGACAGCAAAAGGCGTTGTCATCAAGTGGTATGCCTCAGCTTCGGTACTGATCGATGATATCTATGTCGGTACGACTGACAGCAACGGAGAACTGACTGTGGATATTGCTTATGGACCGCACACGATATATCTTATGATCAACACAGTCTATGGCACCTATAATATTGAAGTTACTTCAGAAACCACAATTCTTAGCTTTCCGACCAGCATAACTGCTGACGGACTTTATTCAGACTGAGTTATAAATTCCTGCCAGAAAAAAACCTGCGGCATGATCAATGCTGCAGGTTGTTGAAACGGGTATATTCAAGCTGTGATTTTAATTCTATGGTTCCAGTCGGACCATTTCTCTGTTTTCCTATGATGATCTCTGCAATTCCTTTTTTCTCCGAATCATGATTGTAATACTCATCGCGATAGATGAACATAACAACATCGGCATCCTGCTCGATCGCTCCGGATTCACGAAGGTCAGACAGCATAGGCCGTTTGTCAGGACGCTGCTCTACTGCACGGCTCAGCTGGGAACAGGCGAGCACCGGACATTTCAGCTCACGCGCCAATGCTTTTAAAGAACGTGATATATCAGATATCTCCTGCTGCCTGCTTTCACTTTTTTTACTTCCTGACATCAGCTGAAGGTAATCAATGATGATCATGCCAAGATTATGTTCCAGCTTATATTTTCTGCACTTCGAGCGCATCTCTGATATGGATATACCAGGGGTGTCATCAATGATAAGATTGGATTCACCTATCTTTCTTGCACTTTCCATCAGCTTTGCCCAGTGTTCATCGTTCAGGTTGCCGGTACGGATCAGCTGTGAATCAACTCTTGAATTCATCGCGAGCATACGGTTCACCATCTGTACCTGAGACATCTCAAGGCTGAAGATCGCAGTTGTTACATTCAGTTTCAAAACAGCATGCTCTGCTATGTTCAGGACAAAAGCCGTCTTCCCCATGGATGGTCGTGCCGCGATGAGGATCAGATCAGATGGCTGAAAGCCGGCTGTTTTATAGTCCAGATCATAAAATCCGGATGCTATGCCAGTTACGCCCCCTTTATTGCCCGCTGCTGCCTCTATGGTATCAAGTGTCGCAAGCACTACTTCCTTAATGCTGACAAAATCACTGATGCTTCTTTTCTGAACAATATCAAATACCTGCTTTTCTGTGTCGCTCAGAATATCCTCGATTCGTTCTTTATCAAGATAGCAGGCATTGGTGATCCCTTCTGTCGTTTTGATCAGTTTGCGCAGGAGCGATTTTTCCGACACAATATTAGCATAATACTTAATATTTGCAGAGGTCGGCACCGCACGTATCAGGTCACCGATAAATTCAAGACTGGCCACCTCTGAAGGTACATCCTTCTCCTTGAGCCGGTTCTGAAGGGTGACCAGATCTACCGGTTTGTCTTCGTTATATAATTCAACCATGGCATCAAACAGGACTCCATAACGTCTTTCATAGAAATCTTCTGCCTGAATCATCTCGGAGGCAGCAACAATCGCATCACGATCCATAATCATGGATCCGATCACGGACTGTTCTGCTTCCTCGCTGTGAGGTAATACTTTCTTTATAAATGCCTCATCCATTGTCCAAAATCCTTCCTACAATCCTTCTACTTTTACCTTTAACGAAACCGTAACCTGCGGATGCAGTTTTATTGGCACTTCATGCTCTCCCGTGTTCTTGATCGGGTCGGGCAGATTGATCTTCTTCTTATCAATATCAAACTGATGCTGTTCTGTGAGCGCTGCCGCTATCTCTTTGCTGGATACCGAACCGAATACCTTACCATTTTCTCCGGTCTTGATCTTTATGGTCACACTGACTGCCTTCAGCTGTTCACCAAGTAACTGTGCTTCTTTCAGGATCTCCAGCCGTTCTTTTTCTTCGTCTTCTCTCTGTTTCTTAAGATCCGAGAGATTTTTCTTTGATGCTTCTATTCCCAGCTTCTTTGGCAATATAAAATTTCTGGCATATCCATCATTGACTTTAATGATCTCGCCTTTTTTACCAAGTGCCTTAACGTCCTGTAATAAGATAACTTCCATTGTCATGCTCCTTCTTTCTTCATTGTATTTAATACAACTTTCACCTTCTCAATTGCCTCCCGCAGCGTACAATTCGACAGCTGTGCTCCTGCAACGCTCATATGTCCGCCGCCGCCGATCTTTTCCATAACGACCTGCACATTCAGTTCATCTATAGATCGTGCACTGATATATATCTTATCATTGTATTCAGTGAATA
>QKDK01000100.1 GCA_003252135.1 Clostridia bacterium | reverse complement strand
GTAAGTAGTTTAATTTTGCTCTTCTAGCTTTACCGTGACGGATAACTTCTACGCTCTCAACGATTGGGGAATGAAGAGGCCATGTCTTTTCAACACCAACACCACCGGAAGTTTTACGAACTGTGAAAGTCTCACGAACGCCGCCGTTCTGTTTCTTTAATACAACGCCTTCAAATACCTGTGTTCTCTCGCGGTTGCCTTCTTTTACTTTTGCATAGACTTTAACTGTGTCACCAACAGCGAACTTTGGTGCGTTCTCTTTTAACAGAGGTGCTTCAATACTCTTAATAATATCATTCATTATGATATCCTCCTTATATAGTAGATGTTCTTTCTACCATCTATGGGTACAGCGGAACATCAGTCTCACGGCTATAAATTATAGCACGCTAAATTCATATCTGCAAGTCTTTTTTTAAATCATTTAGAAATTTTTGCTCTTTTTTTGATAATACTGCATCTTCGAGCAGATCAGGTCTTCGTTCTAACGTTCTTTCTATGGAACGTTCTCTTCTCCAGCTCTCAATTCTAGCATGATGGCCTGAAAGCAGCACCTCAGGAACTTTCTGACCCATGAACTCTTCTGGTCTTGTATACTGCGGATACTCTAAAAGATTATCGTGAAAGCTTTCAAATCTAGCTGAATCCTCATTGCTCAGCACACCGGGAAGCAGTCTTGCAACAGCATCAATGATGATCATGGCAGGAAGCTCACCGCCGGTCAGAACGTAATCTCCTATGGAGATATAATCTGTTACAATCATAGAAAGAACACGCTCATCAATACCTTCATAATGGCCGCACAGTAAAATAATATGATCATACGATGCAAGTTTTTCTGCCTTTCCTTGCACAAATGGTGCTCCCTGTGGTGTCAGGTATACCGTTCTTACTAATGCGTGTGAATCGATAGATGCAATGATCGACTGGTATGCCCGGTAAATAGGTGGTGCAGCCATAAGCATGCCTGCGCCGCCTCCATAAGTATAATCATCTACTCTGTTGTGCTTGTTCTCGGAAAAGTCGCGAATATTGATCAGCTCGACCTCAAACAGATTCTGAGAAATCCCTCTTCCAAGAATACTTGACTGTATGATCGGCTCAAAAATTTCAGGAAATAAAGTCATAATATGAAACTTCAAAGCAGCCTCCAATAATATAATATTTCTGGTCAGTCTAAAAGTCCTGGCATGATATGTACGAGTACCACTTTGTTCTCCACATCAATGGAAAGCACACACTCTTTTATCACAGGCAGCAGAACTTCCTTGCCGGCTTTTGTCTCAACAATATAAACATCATTTGCTCCAGTCTGCAGAACATCTTTCAGGATTCCAAGCTCATCTTCTGTGTCTGTTATGACCTTTGCTCCTATTACGTCACAAATAAAGTACTCATCCTCTTCAAGAGCAACTGCATGTTCCCTGGAAACCAGTAAATCCTTGCCTTTGTATTTTTCTATATCTTCAATCTTATCGTAATCCTTGAATTTTATAATGACGAACTTCTTGAAAAATTTAACATTCTTAATCTCCAGAGTAAGGTGACCTCTCCCGGTATCAAGCAATACCTCCTTTAGGTCAAGAAAACGTCTTGGATCATCTGTCGTTGGAAATACTTTTACTTCTCCATGCACACCATGAACTGTTGAAATGACCCCGACTCTTAAAAATTGCTCCATATGATAAAATGCCTCCGCTCTATACCAAAGTAATCAAATATAATTAAGATGGATTACCGTTATATTCTTATGAAAATAAACATAAGAGACTGTTACAGACAGGTGACCATCTGTAATAGTCTCTTTTTCTTATTGCAGTATTTCTACAACTACTTTTTTGTCATCCTTCGTTGCAGCAGCTTTCACTAAGGTCCGGATGGATTTAGCAATTCGGCCCTGTTTGCCGATAACTTTTCCCATATCGTCCGGAGCTACCCTTAATTCAACAACGACTGCCTTATCAGTTTCTGTTTCCGTGACAACAACTTCTTCAGGATGATCAACGAGTGCCGAAGCAATTACTTGTACCAGCTCTTTCATACCTGTCCTTGTCCCTTCTAAAATTATTTCACGATTCCAGCCTTTTTGAACAATCTGTTAACTGTTTCAGTTGGCTGAGCGCCATTTGCAAGCCATTTCTGTGCTAATTCTTCGTTAACCTGAAATGCACTTGGTTCCTTTGTAGGATCGTAGGTTCCGATTTCCTCGATAAATCTACCATCTCTTGGGAATCTTGAATCAGCAACTACAACTCTATAAAAAGGTGCCTTTTTCTGACCCATTCTTTTCAATCTGATCTTTACTGACATGATTTCACCTCCTTTCAATATGTGAAAAACAAAACGAATACCTGTTTATTTATTTTATAAACCAAACGGAAGTTTCATTCCGCCGAATCGTTTTTTACCCTTTCCGCCCATCATGCCAGAAAATTGTTTCATCATCTTCTTAGCTTGTTCATATTGCTTGATAACACGATTAACATCGCTGATATCAACACCGGCACCTCTTGCTATACGGTTCTTTCTGGACGGGTTCAAAATATTTGGATTATAACGTTCCTCGAGCGTCATGGAATAAATGATAGATTCCATACCTTTGATAGAACTCTCGGCTTCGTCAAGATCAACACCTTTCATCTGGGAGCCCATTCCCGGCATCATACTCATGATATCGGAAAGTCCGCCCATCTTTTTCATCTGCTGTATCTGATCGAGATAATCATTAAAATCAAAATCAGCTTTTTTAAGTTTTGCTGTCAGTTTTTTAGCCTGTTCTTCATCAATCTGTGCTTCTGCTTTCTCGATCAGGGTGAGTACATCGCCCATGCCAAGAATACGGGAAGCCATACGTTCAGGATAGAACTGCTCTACATCGGAAAGCTTCTCTCCGACACCGGTATATAGTATCGGTTTTCCTGTGACAGCACGGATAGAAAGTGCTGCACCGCCCCTGGTGTCTCCGTCTAGTTTTGTCAGGATAACACCGGTA
>QKDK01000280.1 GCA_003252135.1 Clostridia bacterium | reverse complement strand
GATCGTTACTCTTAATGACCAGATAGAATATAAGGATAAGGAGATCGAGGTTATGAACAAAAGAATTGAAGAACTGGAGAATGGGAATGCATATCCTGAAGACAAAGAAAAGTCAGAACCAAAGGCTGAAGATGAAAAGGAGAAGGAAATGGGTGTACCAAACTTGTCTGTAAATGACATAAAGAGCAGATTTCCCTTGGCGGAACAAGCAGGTATTCATGTGTTCTATCAGGTACCTGTCATTGACAGGAAAGGAAGAGTTGTTCAGAGAGTCCAGCTTGAAAGACCGGTGGCTAGAAAAGATGGAGTCATTGCTATGTTATCTAAACTTTGTTTTAAGAAGAAATCAAGGGCAGACATCGTAAAGCTTGTTGCCAGTGGAGATATGACACCAGCACAGCTGGTACAGATCCGAAATGGAATTGAAAGAGGACTTACAGAAGATCAGTTGGTGGAACTAATCAATAACAATGTAACAGCTGAAAAGATGGTAGAAATTATTGAGATCGCTGTACTTGAAAACAGTATGGCATACTAGGAGGAAAACATGAATATTGAAATTATTGAAGAAGCAGCACAGGAAGTGAAGAAGGTGGAGCACCATTTTTCTGAGAGGGAAAAGGAATTCATTGTTCAGTTCGCATTCAAATCGGGAAGTATGGATCTGACCAAAAAGCTGATCACCGAATTTAGCCAGGCTGATACAGAAGAAGCATTATTAGAGGTGATGCAGAAGTACGCTTCTATGACTGGAGATAAGACCAAATGGATAGATCAGGTAGAAAACCTGCTTGTAGCCCTTGAGATGTACCGGATTGAAGAGGAAAAGGCAATCATACGGCTTGCAGGTATTCTAAAGTGTTATGGCATTGAGGTAAATGAGGAAGAAATCAGGGGGATGGAACTTAAGGAACTAAAGAGCATGGTAAGAAAAGGAACAAAGGAGGTACGATAAATGGCAGAAGAAATCCAGGAAGCGGTGCAGATCATTAGAACAGCATATGACGGGATCGAGATCGCAATGAAAGTCGGTAACGGAGGTGTCAGTGCACTTCAAAAGGCAGTCGACTTTTTAAAAGGGATGCTTGATTTTGAGAAACAAATGGGTAAGACATCCATGCGGAAGCTTCTAATGAAAGGTGGTGATCTTCAGGTATTGCAGTTTGAAACTGACGACATGGGAAGAGTAAGAAAGCTTGCTAAAAAGTATGGGATTCTTTATTCCGTGTTGCCTGATATAAACAGTAAGGATGGCATGAGTGAAGTGATCTTTCATTCAGAGGCAGTACCAAGAGTCAACATGATCATTCAAAAACTTAAATTTGGACGAATCGCCACTTTTGATGATTACCTAAAGAATGGTGATGAGAAGACACTTGGGAGGATGATGGACTTTCTAATGAAGCAGCAAGGAAAAGATGGGATCCATACAGAAAATGATGGAAAGATAAATGCTGCAATTGACGGACTGATAGAAAAGGTAGGACTGTTTGCAATGGAAAAGCAAAGCATCAGTCTTGATGAAGTAAAGACTAATTTCAGTCTTGAGAATGAACAGGCAGAGAACCTGATCAGACAGCTCGTGACTATCGGCTTCATTGGTGAGAAGGATGCAGAAGGACAGCACAAGGTCATGATGGACAGAGAAGCATTTTTGAACCGTATAAGAGGATATCAGGAACTTGCAGAACGGATGAGGACAATATCTGCATCAAAGAACATGAACCTTATGGATATAACGATCAGTAAGAGCCTTATTGCAGAGGAGAATGATCATGCAGTAAGAACAAGAATTCCCGGAACCTGGGGCGATGATGTAAGGTATCTCTGGATAAACAAAGAGAATATCATGGAGATCCATGATGGAAAAACTATGCTCACATTCCTTGACCGGGAGAAGAATTATAAGATGTATGGCAAAGAGAACAGTGTTGTTGAAACAAAGAATGGAGTTGAACTGTTCGATCATTATGACAGAGTGGAAGCAACTGTTCGCGAACGCTATGAGAGTTCTAAGACGATAGAGACAAAGAAACAAGAGACGAAGGCCCAAACCAAGACATCTGCAAGAACAGCATCAGAAAAGAAGAGGTAGTCATATGAAAATAAGTCACATTAAACCTAGTCATATGAAGACAAACCATTTCATGACTGGGAAGAAGAGACCGTCCATTTTGCTTATTCTTCTGGGTGCAGTACTTGCAGGATATCTTGGATATATGATCAGTGGTGCATGGGAAGAAGGTATTGAGATCGCAGAGTTCTTAGAACGATTCAACAAGGTCTGTGAAGCTCCTATAGCATATTATTTCAATGAGTATACTATTAAAGCAATAGCCATTTCCATAGGAATCTATGGGGTGGCTATTGTCATGTATTACACAAGCAGAAGGAATTATATGACTGGGAAGGAATTTGGTACTGCAAGGTTCGAAGATCCAAAGCATGTTAATAAAGTGCTGATGGATAAAGATGAACACTTTAACAGGATATTAAGCCAAAATATCAGGATGTCACTTGACTTTAGAAGGCTTAAATTGAATGGAAATGTGCTGATCTGTGGAGGGAGTGGCGCTGGGAAGACCTTCTATGAAGTCAAACCAAATCTCATGCAGATGCCAAAGAACTGTTCCTTCATATGCACAGATCCCAAAGGCGAGATCTTAAGAAGCTGCGGACAGATGCTAAAGAATAATGGATACAATGTCAAAGTCATCAACCTGCTCGAAATGGATAAGTCAGACGGCTATAACCCATTCTCTTATATAAGGGAAGAAACAGATGTTGTAAAACTTATCACGAACCTGATCTCAAATACGACACCCAAAGGAGCAACACCTTCTGATCCCTTCTGGGAGAAGGCAGAAAGTTTGTTCCTGCAATCAATATTTTATTACGTATGGCTGGAAGAAAAACTACCAAAGAGGAACTTTGAAACCGTTCTAAAACTACTCGGCGAAGCAGAGGTAACAGAGCCCGGGAAACCTTCCAGACTTGATGTAAGAATGAAGTATCTTGAGGAGAGTTCAGTACTAGGAGTAAATCACCCTGCTGTGAAACAGTATAATAAATGCATGCGTGGAGCAGGTGATACAGTCCGTTCGATCATAATTAGTGCTAACTCAAGATTGGCATTCCTAGAGAATAAGCAGGTGTTAAGAATGCTTTCAAAAGACGAGATCGGTCTTGCAGATATCGGGATCGGAGTAAATGGAGATGGGAAGACAAAGACGGTACTTTTTTGTGTTATACCGGATTCAGATAAGTCTTACAACTTCATTATAGGAATGCTCTATACGCAGATCTTTCAGGAACTATACTATCAGGCTGACTTTATGTGTGGCGGGAGGCTGCCAATACATGTGACTTTTATGCTTGATGAATTTGCCAATGTTGCACTGCCAGATGACTATTGTTCCTTGCTTTCCACAATGCGAAGCAGGGAGATCTCATCGATAATCATCATCCAGAACTTTGCCCAGTTGAAGGCTTTATTCAAAGATACCTGGGAGACGATACCAGGGAATTGTGACACTTTTATCTATCTTGGAGGAAATGAACAATCGACTCATAAGTATGTATCTGAGCTGCTTGGGAAAGGCACGATCGACAAAAGGTCATCAGGGGAGACAAGAGGGAGACAGGGGAGCTCTTCAAAGAATTTTGATGTGCTTGGCAGAGAACTGTTCACACCGGATGAGGTCAGAAAACTTGATAACAGGAAATGTCTTGTATTCATCAGAGGGTTTGATCCTATTATGGATAATAAGTATATTCCATTTGTTCATCCAATGTTCGTTCAACTGTCAGATGGAAAGGGAGAAACATATGTACATGTAATCAGCAGGGACATAGCAAAAACTGGTCCTGCATTTGAGATCCTGTCAGAAGAATCCGTAAAGCATTATAAAAAGCTGAAAGAAAAAGGTGAAAATGTGCATATTGATTATCTTGAGTTTGATGAGCTCATGATGCTTGATAATAAGAATCTGAAAAGGAACTATCATGATCTTGTTAAGAATGAAGGACAGAGTAGCAATGAAGAGCAGAGTAGCAACGAAGAGCAGTCTAACAAAGATCCGAATGAGAACTATAAACATAAACCATTGGAGAAACAAGAAGAACAGGACAGTGACACCGATGGTGATGCAGGTGGTAAGGTAAGACTTCATAGCAGAACAGAAACAAGGGAAACGAAGGAATGGAAGGATACGATCTCAAACCGGATGATCCACTGGGATTACTCAATTGAACAGAGGAATGAAGTCTTGAAAGCAATATCAGAAGGTGTGCCAAGATCTCAGATCCTTGAATATTTCTATCCGGATATATCCTATGAACAGATGAGGAACTTTAGAAAAGAGCTTACAGTAAAGCACTTCTAAGTGGTCAGGGTAATACAAAAGCATAACATTATAAAGAAAGCTGCGTCAGAAAGTATCAAAACTACTAAGGAAAGGAAATGTTTCGCAGAAAGATTAGCATCCCTCAAATATCAGGAGAGATCCTGTTGACATAGAACATTATATAAACATAAAAACAAGAAAGCAGCCAGTGATCAGTATTTTAAATGATTCTGGCTGTTTTACTTTAACAGATTCAGAAGGGAGAACATGTTCATGAAGAAGGAAAACATGAGAGTAATGCATGATAAAAGAACAAAGGAGGAAAGTAAGATGAGAGGATTTTTAATACAGGTAAGAAGAAAATTTACTGCAGCAGTTCTAGGTGGAATGACAGGTGCAATGCTTTTTAATACTACCTGCTATGCTGCAGCAACTGGCACGACAGCAGTAACACAGCCGCTTGACAACCTGAAAACGCTGGTAATTGCAGTAATTGGAGCAGTTGGTGTCATCATCCTTGCAAAGAACGTAATGGAATTTGCTCAGGCCTATCAGCAGCAGGATTCATCCACAATGAATTCAGCCCTGAAAGGTATTGTGGCAGGTGTAATGATGGCTGGTATTTCAACAGTGCTGGCATTTCTTGGGTTTTAGTAGAATACACAGGGCAGACTGGGGCGAAAGTGCCCCAGTGCTTTCGAAAGGAGTGAGATAAGCATGGATATTTTTAAGCTTGGGGATAAGATACTCGAACTGCTCCAGATCGTATTTGGGTTCTGGAATAATCAGATATCTCTGGTGTTTTCAATGCTTGGACAGTCCCCGGTAAACTTTAAAGGCGGGGGGCCATGGGGAATCATTGAGATTATAGAGCCTGTTTTTGTTGCAGTCGGATCATCCCTTGTCGTGCTGTTCTTTGTTATTGGTTTTTGTTCTGAGAGTGTTGAGATTAGGGAAGAACTACGGTTCGAAGTAATACTGCGCATGCTGATCAGGCTTGGGCTTTCAGAATGGTTCGTTGCTAACAATGTGACCATAATGAAAGCCTTTTTTACATCCATAGGAAATCTGGTTGCACTGCTTCCGTCAGGGAGCTCAACAATTTTAATCATCGATAGTACACAGGCAGATATCATCAAAGATCTTGGGTTTGGGGAGAGTCTTATCATGCTTATACTGGCTGCACTTTTGTCAATCATCATTATAATCTGTGGGTTCTTTGTCATTTATACGGTATATTTCAGGTTCTTAAAGATCCTAATCATCGTGCCGCTCGGGGCACTTGCCTTTTCAACAATGGGTGGCAACCGCATGGTAAGCCATACTGTTGTGACTTATTGCAGGCACTTTCTGTCGGTAGTACTTGAAGCCGTAACAATGGCACTTGCCATTATCATATGTAATGCCTTTGTTAATGCTGGACTGCCATCTTTTACCGGAGGGTATGCTGACTGGGCCCAGACACTGATCTATCTGTGTGAGATGACATTTACGATCGCTATGACTGTTGGAAGTGTAAAGGGAGCGCAGATGCTAACGAGCAAGGCCTTTGGATTATAGGAATTAGTAGAACAGCAACAAAAGAATGAACGGTAAAAACAAAAGACGATGAAAGAAAAGCAGAAGCAGATGAATAGAAACATAAGAATAATGACAGAAACAGAATAAAAACAGAAACACATCTACGAATAAATGAAAGACATAAAGAGATTAAAAGGAAAGGAGTTGAGTGAACTGGTAATAGAGATAAACAAAGACATAGACAGGTATCAGGAGTCAGTTATTATGGGACTTTCAGCAAAACAGCTGATATTTTCCGCTGCAAGCGTTTTGGTCGGAGGCAGTATGGTATTGCTCTTATATCCATTTATCGGACTTACAGGAGCTGCTTATGTAGCAGTCCCCTGTGTTGCGCCCATAGCAATGGGAGGATTCTATACCTATAACGGGATGGATTTTTATGAATATGTGAGAAGAAAACTGTACTTTCTAGTCAATAATAAGACACTCACCTATAAATCAACAGAGAAAGCTGTTACGCTGCATGAGTTCTATAAGGGAAAAGTCATGACCTGTCAGGAGAATATGATTCCTAAAGAATCATATGACAATGGAAGAATATGTATAACAACAGAGAATGTACAGGATACAGACCTTCAAAAGAAACAGGAGTTTGATGCCATGAAGCAAAAGACTAAAAGGATACTTTTGATCAGTTTTTGTTCAGTACTTATTGTAGTCATAATGGCAGCGATCTTTAAGTTAATTCAGTAATTTATCAATAGTTGTCTGACCTTTCCGGTCGTGACAATCCAGGCATTGCCGGGATTGTTCCCGGCCGTGCAAAAGTAGAAAGAGAGGTTGGAGAATGGGTTTATTTAAGGATGGATTCAAAGAACTTAAAAAAGCAGGTGAACCTATGTTTAGGACACCAAGATCCATACAGGATACCATTGAGATTTCAGCAGTTGCAGAGAATGGGATATTTGAAGTCACTAAAGGACGCAAGAGTTCATTTAACAAGTATTCAAAGTGCTACAGATTTCAGGACATCAACTACACCATAGCAACGGAAGATGAACAGATCGGTATCTTTGAACGTTACTGTAAGTTCTTAAACTCACTTGACTGTAATTACAAGATAACGATCAATAACAAAAACCGAAATATGGAAGCACTTAGAAGTCAGGTGATGATACCAAAGGTAGAAGATGGATTTAATGGATGCAGAGAGATCTATAATGACATCATTGAGGACAAGATCATAGAAGGAAGACAGGGTATTGAACAGGAACGGTATCTGACCATAACAATTGAACGAAAGAACTTTGAAGAAGCAAAGGCACAGTTCGCATCCATAGAAGCAACAATAAATAAGGCATTCATTGAACTTGGAGCAGAAATCTGTCCCATGACAGGAAATGAGAGACTACAGACACTGTATGATTACTATCATCTTGGCAATGAAGAAAGCTTTGATTTTGATATCAGGCGGGCAAAACTGATGGGAAGAGATTTTAGGAATGATCTTTCGAATGGAATGATAAAGTATTACCCGGATCACTTTGAAGATGAGGGGAAAAACTGCAGGGCTTTATTCATCAAAAAGTATCCAAGCAGCCTTTCTGACCGGTTCATAAATGAGATCACTTCACTGCCGGTGCATTCCATAACAAGCATCGATGTTGTTCCGGTACCAAAGGATCTGATCACAAAGGTGCTTCAGAAGAAATACCTAGGGATTGAATCAGATATTATCAAGCAGCAAAGAATAAGGAATAAGAACAATGATTTTGCGACTGAAATATCCTATGCCAAGAGGACTGAGAAAAAAGAGATCGAAGCGATCATGGATGATGTGAGAGAAAATGACCAGTGTCTTTTCTATGTAGCTGTCACGATCATTATAATGGCAGAAAGCAAACAGGAACTTGAAAGCATCTGTGAGTCTGTTAAGACCATTGGAAAGCGTAACAGCTGTACCATAGATACACACTTTCTTAAGCAGAGAGAAGCGCTTAATACGGCACTTCCAATCGGAGTAAGACAGGTCGAGACCATGAGAACACTCCTGACACAGTCGCTTGCAGTCCTAATGCCATTCAACGTTCAGGAACTTAATGATGGAAGTGGCAACTACTATGGGATCAACCAGATCTCAAAGAATGTGAATATCGGTGACCGAAAGAAACTGATCAATGGAAATGGATTTGTGTTTGGTGTGCCAGGATCAGGAAAGTCTTTCTTTTGTAAGATGGAAATGGGTTCGGTATTCCTGTCAGGAAGTGATGAGATCATCTGCATCGACCCACAAAATGAATACTTTGATATAGCGCATACATATGGTGGAAGTGTTATCAATATGTCCACTTATACAGATAACTTTGTTAATCCACTTGATATGGATGTATGGAGCCTTGATACGATTGATTCTAAAGGCATGATTAGGGAAAAGGGTGAATTTATGCTTGGGCTATGCGAACAGTGTATGGGAGAAAACCTTGATTCACGTCAGAAATCAATCATCGACCGGTGTGTCAGAAAGCTTTACCTTGACATCGCAAGAAGTGAAGAAAAGTATGTTCCTATAATGAGTGATTTTTATGAACTGCTTTTAGAACAGCCAGAGGAAGAAGCAGTAGATATCGCATTGTCCCTTGAATTATTCGTGAATGGATCCCTTAATATTTTCAATCATCAGACAAATGTTGATGTTAATAACCGCTTTACTGTATACGGAATCAGGGATCTCGGCGCAGAACTTAGTCCTATTACCATGCTTGTTATGATGGAAGCAATACAGCAAAGGATCGTTGCTAATGGACAGAAAGGAATCGCTACTTGGCTCTATGTTGACGAATTTCATGTGCTCCTAAATTCTGAGTACTCGGCAAAATACCTGCAACAGCTGTGGAAGAAGGTTAGAAAACAGGGAGGACTTTGTACAGGAATCACACAGAATGTCGTCGATCTGCTCCAGAACTATACTGCAACGACCATGCTTGCAAACTCCGAGTTCGTAGCCTTACTAAAACAGGCAAGTACTGATAGTTCTGAGATAGCTAAAATCATTGGAGTATCAGAAGCACAGCTTCGGTTTGTAACGAATTCATCATCTGGTATGGGGCTGATAAAGTTTGGTTCAGTGGTTATTCCGTTTGATAATCAGATCAGTAAAGACACTGAGCTTTATAAGTTATATAATACCAATATACATGAGAAGATATTAGAGCAGAAGCGAATAGAAGAACAAATAGATATCTTTTAGTTTTGCCCGGATTTGGATTGAGTTATCTGCCGTAATTTGATAGAATTACAATGCGTATATGTTTGGGGAAGCAAAAAAGCAGGGGGTGTCATAATGTCTGAGGTCAGAATTGAGAGTGATAATGACGTAAAGATCTATAATCTTTTGCATTACAGTATAATACCATCAAAAAGTTCACTGTTGCTTGAACTTTATACAGATGTCGGACGTATAAAATATGAGCTGCAATCAGATACACTGGGCAATGATATTTCAGGAATCAAAGAATTTATTGCAGTTGAATTATTAGATACAACAGCAGGCAAGAAAATCTTCAGGATTTATGAATCTCCTGAGAAATATAAGATCCACATAGGAGACAAAGCTATAGGAAGACAGTTTACTGCATATAGAATTTAATGAATGTCATAATATTGATTTATAGCCGCTATGAAGAATAAAGCTTCATGGCGGTTTTTACTAGGGAGGTGCGAAAGCTGGATATAAAGAAGGTTTCGGAAAGAACACTTACATTACATCTCAAGCAAAAGGCTAAGAAACATATCATCGAGTCAAAGGATGCAGTGAATAAGGAGAATAACATTAATGATCAATCAGTTAAGATTAAGAATATAGATCTGGATGATACTATAGACAAAGAAGACATAATAACAAGCTTGCAGAGCAAGGATAAAGTCAGGGATAAGAAGTATCTTCAGATGAAAGGGTTATGTGCGGATGATAAACTTCATAAAAGATCAAAAGTCGGAAACAGAATAAATTCTAATGATTTTATTCGTTCAGAAAAAGTGAAAGCTTCCAATCCAGGTATTGTCAAAACGATAGGATCTGCTGGGGTAAAAGCAGCAAGCGATCAAGTAGATGGTGGACAGGAGATACAGCAGGCTGTAGAGCTTATGCAGGAAGCTTCAAGACCGGTAACAGGAACTGTAAGAAAGAGTAGTAAGACGTTAGGAAAACAACTTCAGAGATCAAAGGAAAGAAATAAAAGAAAGTTAGAGTCTGGGGAAAAAACGATTGAAAGATCGGTGAATAAAGTTATGCAGAAGACTACAGAGAGAACGGTGAAGGATTCTGTAAAATACACAGCAAAGAAAGCGTCAAAAGATATCACCAAAGAAACTGCAAAAGTATCATCTAGAACAGCAGTTAAATATTCAACATCTGCAGCAACGACAACTGCAGGAAGTGCAGGAGGTCCAGCAGGCGTCTTGATTGGAATGGCAGCTGGGTATTTAGCTGGAACGGCAATTGAAGCGAAAGATATGCAGATGTCGAATAGGAGCAGAAAGATTTCATTCTTTCTTGATAAGATGAAAGCAAAGGAAGAGCAGAAGGATACTGTATTAAAGATGATAAAGGATTTGTTTATAAGAATGATTAAATTTGTAATCAAAACAACAGCACCAGTCATTGGATTGGTGCTGTTATCATTAATCCTGATTATTTCCAAGATAACATTACCTGTAATAATATCAGTTGCAGTATTGTATAACTCACCGTTTGCAATATTTTTGCCGGCACTTGAACAAGGAGAGACTGTTATGAGTGTAATGTATGATTATGTAGATGTGTTCAATGCGGAAGTATCAGAACTGGTAAACAACCACATAGGTTATGACGAGGGAAAGATTGTTTACACCTATGATGAAGATCTTTATGATACGCCGTCCAATTATCATGATATTCTGGCAGTTTATATGGTTAGGTTTGGTGTTGGAGATATGGCGACCATTATGAATGATACAACGAAATCCTATCTGCAGTCGGTATTCAATGATATGTGCTCATATGCAACATATGCAGAGTCTGAGACAAGAACAGTAATAGATGAGGATGGAAATGAAGATACTCTAACAGTGACAGTTCTCTGTGTAAATATCAGGATAAAGTCATACCGTGAAATGATAAAGGAATATGGTTTAAACAGTGAAGAAGTAGAAATGCTTGAATGTATTATAAGTTTTGATTATTTACAGAGATTATAATATTACTCAACCAGCAAAGGTGTAATAAGATCATCAGCACATTAGATTTATGAATTATAGATTAGATACAAATATTTAAAAAGTTGAATTGAGATTAAATATTTATCTCTATGACCTTATTATGGGAACAACATAGAATATATCCACAAAAT
>QKDK01000068.1 GCA_003252135.1 Clostridia bacterium | reverse complement strand
TCCCAATGATCTGAAAAGCTGAAAATAAGCGACCCACAGAAGTTTCCTTCTGGTCAGCCAGATCCAGGCAAAAACGATTATACCCAAGCTGTACTGCAGATCCAATGACAAGCATTGCTATGGAAAATACTGTTACAACCGCAATAATTGCAATAAAAAAGGGCAGCATTATGCGGAATTCATCCGAGTGAAAAACATCTGACAGATCCTCTGGCAGATCTCTTTGTTCAAAACGATAGGTGAATAATGAAGTATAACCCCCTGTGCTGCTGGAGGTACTGCCAAAAAATGCTGCTAAAAAGCTTACACCAATCGCAAGCCACCAGTGATTAGCCAAAGATGCGCGGGCATGTGCCCGAAAATCTGCTGCTCGTTTCATATAATTCCTGCTTTCTGCATTGCACGCATGATGATCAGATCATTCAGGCAATGCGATGATATAATCTGATGTTTGCATATATGTTCATGCAAAGGTTTCGAATAGAAAATGGAATAACCATCATCTGGAGTATAGCTGCAGCAAAAGCTTACATCAATGAAACTTACCTCAATCAATGAATTATTGTTGTAAATTCATCAAAGCATGATCGTTCTTCTCACAGTCTGCACGCATGTCTGTGTTCCCGGCGTCTTTGTTTTATGGCTTATGAATATTGTAAATCATGCTGGTTCATGTATGCATGAATCACATGACCTTTTGTCCCTATTATCATATTATAACAGCAGGCAGCTAGCTTGGCTAGGAAAAATGCGCAACATTATAATCAGATTTAATAAAATTCAGATGGCAGCCTGTCATTTTCTTCATGAAATCTGCTTTATTGACAGAAAAGATGAGGAACAGTACAATAAGTGAGAATTATTCAATGATTCGTTAGCAGATAAACTTATTTGAGGGGATAAGCCTGCAGTATGCAGGCAGGGAAATTATGGGCATCATAGGCATGATTGCAGTATTTGTGGCATATGTTATAAAGGGAATGTGCGGGTTTGCCAACACGCTGGTTTTTGGAAGCATTATGAGCTTTTCGGCCAATACAGTGAATATAACTCCGGTAGAACTTTTGATCGGATATCCCTCGAACCTTACGATCGCTGTGAAAGAAAGAAAATCAATTCAGCCGCGAATATGCATACCACTTGCCCTTCTTGTCATTCTGGGCTGTATACCTGGTGCGTATCTTCTGAAAAACGGTGATGTCAGGATCATAAAAATTATCTTTGGTCTGATCATTGCTCTGCTCGGCGTAGAGATGCTGTTACGTGAAAAAAGCAAAAAAAAGAGCAGAAGCTCCAAGCTGCTTTTGCTCGTCATTGGAATTGCCTCCGGTGTTTTATGCGGAATCTTTGGAATCGGGGCTCTTCTTGCAGCTTATGTCAGTCGAACGACAACGAATACCAGAGAGTTCCGTGGTAATCTGTGCGTGGTCTTTTTTGCAGAAAACAGTTTTCGGATCATTTTATATTCAATCACCGGAATCATAACAAAAGCTGTTATGATGCAGGCACTGACCTTGCTGCCCTTTATGGTGCTTGGTCTTGGTACTGGTTTTTTACTTACAAGAGCAGTGAAAGAAAGTATTGTAAAGCATATGGTCATAATACTGCTGATCGCATCAGGAATCTCATTGTTCCTGACGAATCTGCTGCAAAGATAACATGAAAAGCACTTTGTCGGCGGTGAATTAAAAAGTTACTCTGATTTTGAGGAAGTATCTGTGTTTTTCTTTTTTGCATTCATTTTAAAGATCACATGGATGAGAATTGCAGTGATTGCTGTAACAGACAGGGAAGATAAAGCAATGAGAAGTATCAGGACTATGCTGACGGAGTCATCTGCAGTATCCTGTATCATGCTGTCTGTCTGATTATTTGCATTTGCGGCAGCTGTTGCCGCATCGGTTGGCTGACAGTCGGAAACTTTGACCCAGCCTTTTTCAGAGGTTCGGTCATAAGAAGTTACTGCACCGTCGTAGGTGGAGTAGATCACATCAACAAGTGCCCAGGTCGAAGATATAGAACTGGAATATGTGCATATTGTGGAAAAGGTAACTCCGTTTGCAAGGGATGCATTTCTGGTCGTGGATACAGGTGATTCATAGACATATGTATAACCGTCCTGTCCGTTTGCAGAGTAATAGTTTATCTCCTCCAGACATGCGTCCTGATGACGGACATAGAACTGATCTGAAATTCCCATGGGCTCTGCGATCAGATCCGCCATTACCGGCTGCGCAGGAAATAATATAATAGAACAAAGCACAACAGCAGCGCAGGCTGCTTTTTTAATGTGATCTGCTATTTGTTTCATATGATTCCTCCATACATCAAAAAGTGTATCAGTAAACCGATACCATAAGAAAATCCATTGGCACTTACAGAGAATAAAAATGGTCTTTTAATGGAAACAGCATACTTTTTATAATAACTCCCCTCTGCTATAATTGCGCACAGCTCAAGAATCAGCTGCAGCCACAGACCGGTAAAAGGAATAATCAGTCTGGACAGAAAGTAGCAGAGAACAACGGCAGGGTTGGTCAAAATATTGACAAGAAGCAGGAGCAGGTAGTCCATCCTTTTGCGAACACCAGTGATAAATGCAAAAAAACCTTCCAGAACAAGTGTAAGGAAAAGCGAAGCAGCCAGTGAAACGATCAGGTCATGCACCATGTGAGCGCCTCCTGAAAAGACCGAGTGTCAGCAGCAGCATCGAAACCAGCGCTAGCATCATGTATAGCAGGGGTAAAAATAATTTTCCTGATCGTTGAACAGTCACAAGACTGTAACCGATAAATAACGCAAATGTCAGCATACCAAATGAAAAACCTTCGTGCTTCTTCATAATATCAGCGGCAGCCCATAACGTGATTGGCATGGTCATATTAAAAAGAAAGACAGCTGTCAGACCGGCAGGCGACAGAGATGAAAATAAAAAAAGAACAGAAGACAGACTCAGTGAAAGGATTGTTGTCTTAATAACACCAAACCGGTCTGCCAAAATTCCACCAAGCACTTTTCCGAAAATGACTGCGGTAACCAGTAGAATACCGGCTGTCGTAGTTGTCTTCCAGGGGAATGTCATGATTGTTCCGGTGTAGGAGCGAAGCAGAACAACCAGGAAGAAGCACCCGAGCGGCAGGATGATTTTTCCCGGTGAATAAAACTCAGAAGGGAGTAACAGGGAGTTCAGGGCAGAATTACCTGTTAGTACGCCTGATTGTGTCGCATCATCCGCAAGATCAGGCTGCACCTTCCAACGAGAAGGTCTGCCATCGGCAGTGTATAGTAGTGCAGCAGAGGCCAGCAGTATCAAAGGTATCAATATGAAAAACTGACTGTTCATGATGGATGATGAACCGAGAAATATACCGAGGGCTCCAGGGGCAATGAAGATACCTAGCGGTGAACATTTTCCGGAAGAATGTCTGAGTATTCTGGTTCCACCTCCGATATGAAAAAAGGCATTCCCAAGTCCCGCCAGGATCACACAGACCAGCAAAACAGAGGATAGGAAGCAGGCAGGTACAAGAAGCAGACAGCCAAGAATCGCAAATATCACAGGATTTTTCAGCCGGTCGGCAATAACGCCAAGAGGCATCTGAAGCGCAAATGCACAGAAATTATACAGCAGAAAAAGATAAGGGATTTCAAAACTACCTTTGGCAATGCTGTTAATCATTAAGAATGCACAGGAAAAATCAATGACAAAATGAACGAATGCGTAAGCGATAAGACTGCTTTTGTAATGAGCCATACAACAACCTCCTGATATTTGACGATGTGAAGATCACAAAAGTTCCATAAATGTAAAAAAATTTATCCCAAAGTTAATCATAAGTAAAATCAGTATTGATGTCAAAAGTTAAATTGACCAGTTTACTGTTTTGCGCAGTTAAAAATCTTTCTGTAAGGATTATAGTAAACCTGAAGCACTAGTGATATACTGAACTCAATACTTCAGAGCATGGCAGGATTGATGGAATTATAAGGATGATTTAACAAGAAATGGAGGAAAGAATGTTTCATTACTTTTTTACATATACGACAGATATACCAAAGGGATTGGGATTTTCATTATTCGGAAAAGAGCACATGACATGGCTGGCTGGTATAATCATACTGGGAGCTTGCCTTTGCGTTCTGTACAGAAAGAGCGGTGAGCAAAGAAGACTTGCAACACAGCGTGTACTGGGGACCATGATACTTGTCTTTGACCTGTACAAGGATGTTGTATTGGTCGTGACCGGTAAATTCAATACCTGGGAGCTGCCCTTTGATCTTTGCGGTCTGGCAGTGTTCATCTGTTTTGCCTATGCATGGACGAACTGGGACAAATTAGATGAGATACTGTATTTTCTTTGTATGCCCGGTGCAGTTTCTGCGCTTTTATTTCCGAACTGGACCAGATACCCCCAGTTAAATTATATGAATATTCATTCCTTTCTCATTCATGGTCTGCTGGTGGTATTTCCGATGATGCTGATAATTGGAGGCAGGGTTAGACCACGCTTTAGCCATTACTATCGTGTGTGGGCATTTCTCGCTGTTCTCGTACCCATAGAACTTTTGCTAAATGCAAAGCTTGGCACCAATTTTCTGTTTCTTGAAAAACCGTCTGCAGGTTCACCGCTCGTACCACTTTTTGAGCTTACAGGAGAGCATTTCTATTATCTGGGCTTTGCCCTGCTGGTTGCGGGAGTTAATTTCCTGATGTATCTGCCATTTTTGTTTCTCGATATCAGAGAGCGTATGAACTGGAAAAGTGGAAAAGGATCACGAAGCAATGGAGAAAAACGAAGGTATGGAGAATAACAAAGGTATGGAGAACAACAAAGGTATGGAGAATAACATGAAAAAAGTATCATTAATCGGACTTGGAGCACTGGGCATCATGTTCGGACAGCTGCTGCAGACAAGCATGCCCAAAGGAGATTTCAAGGTCATTGCCGATAAAGAAAGGGTAAAAAAATATCAAAAAGAAGGAATTTTCTGTAATGGCAAAGCTTGTTTTTTTGATTATGCAGAACCTGAAGAAGACACCGGATATGATGACCTGATACTGATTGCAGTGAAATACAACGGTCTGCAGGATGCCATTGCTGCCATTAAAAATCATGTTGGACCGCAGACGGTCATATTATCACTGCTCAATGGCATCAGCAGCGAAGAAATCATTAGAGAAACCTATGGAGAAGAGCATGTCCTTGCCTGTGTCGCACAGGGGATGGATGCTGGAAAAACAGGGAACAGGTGCACATACAGGAATATGGGCATGCTGTGTATCGGAGAAGCGGACACTGAAAAGATTACCGCTAAAATGCAGCGCGTCATTGATTTTTTTGACAGGATTGGCTTTCCTTATCTAGCCGACACAGATATGATGAAGCGTATGTGGGGTAAATTCATGCTCAATGTCGGAGTGAACCAGACAGTAGCCGTGTATGAAACAACATATTCAGCCATACAGAGCGACGGAGAGATAAGAAATACCATGATCGCAGCCATGAGAGAAGTATTGTTTCTGTCGCAAAAGACCGGTGTGAACCTGACCGAGGAGGATCTTGCTTACTGGCTGAAGGTCATTGAACCGTTGAATCCACTAGGCAAGCCATCCATGCGCCAGGATACAGAAGCGGGAAGACAAAGTGAAGTAGAGCTTTTTTCAGGGACAGTTCTTGCACTTGCAAAAAAATATCAAATGGAAGCACCGATCAATGCGATGCTGTATGAACGCATCAAACAGATGGAAGCTCAGTAGAAAATGCCGAAAGCATGATCTTCGGAAACAACTCTTTTCGGACAAAGGCACGATAATCCAGTTCCTCTTTTGAACGTCCGCTGACTAAGGATTTATTGGCTACTGTATTATCGGAAACATTGAATAAGGCGGTGACCTTCAGACCAGCAACTTCACCGGCCAGAAAGGCTGCAGCTGTTTCCATTTCAATTGCGTTGACGCCGAGTGACAGGATTTCATCAATATGAGCGAACTGGGCGAAGATAGTGTCAATGCTGAAGATCCTCCCGGTATGCCAGGTAACATTATGCAGGGAGCAGGCTTCTTTTGTGCAGTTTTTAAGTGCGGCGGTCAGTTCTGCGTCCGGGTAGGCTTTTTTGCCAAAGCAGTCATTGCCAGACAGCGAGTCATAAGCAATATAGCGGCTGACTCCGTCACCACAGATGCTGTACTCTGGAATGATGATATCGCCGATGCCCATGTCAGGGCTCAGAGCGCCGATGGCACCGATAAAGATAATTTTTCTGCATCTTGTGACCCCAAGTGCCAAAAGTGCGTCCACAAGAACAGGTGCACCGATGCCTGTTCGGATAAAGGTTATAGGATCTTTGTCGGTTTCGATATCCCAGCACTGGATTGTTGTAAATCCAACGTCGCAGACAGGTGATGCTTTGCCAAGAGCGGGAAAAAGTGAGGGATCCCACCATGGTGCTATTATGACATTTTCATGGACGTGCTCAGGGAGCAGCCCAAGTCCATGCAGACAGACATCTGTTTCATTTGAACCGAAGCGTTTCATGCCATCCAGAAGTTTTTCGTAATTCATTTGTTCCTCCATTCATTTGCAGCTGATCATTCACAGGCAGTCGTTACCGGTGGAAAACAGCTGCTTTTATGATGTTTCATTATAAAGGGTGACTTTTTGATAGTCAATTGTACAAAATACACTTGTGGCCCGCCAAATATGTAAATGCTACAGGTATGCCATGAAAGATTTAACTAAAATTTATCTTGTTCTTTTCAAATCTATGTTATAATGAAAACATACTTTTTAAACAGGGGGGCAACTGATGAAGACAACAAAAGAAGAGCGGTCCTGGATTTTGTATGACTGCGGAAATTCAGCGTATTCCATGGCTGTTACAACGGCACTGTTACCGATTGTTTTTGGAATGTTCGATAATGTGAACAGCATGGACCTTGGATATTTCAATTCCATGGCAAGTATTATCATCGCAGTCTTAAGTCCGATACTGGGAACCATTGCAGATTATAAGGACAAGAAAAAAAGATTTTTTATTTTCTTTGCAGCTTTGGGAATTCTGACAACTGCAAGTCTTGCTTTTGTACCGCCAGCAGGAGGTAAGTGGTGGCTTCTGGTACTGTTCTATGTATTATCTGCTATAGGTTTTGCCGGTTCTAATATTTTTTATGATGCTTTTCTGGTCGATGTGACCAGTGATGACAGAATGGACCGTGTATCTTCCAGGGGCTTTGCATTTGGTTATATTGCCAGTGTTATTCCTTTTGGCATCAGTCTGGCCCTGATCTTTTTTATGGGCATGGATAACGTGACAGGCTACCAGGTCGGTTTTATTATAACTGCTCTCTGGTGGGGACTTCTTACCGTTCCGGTAATCAAGGATGTAAAACAGCGTTATTATATTGAACCCGAACCAAAACCAGTGCAAAAAAGTTTTATCCGTCTGTTGGACACTTTCAAAAACATCATGCACTATAAAGCAGTTTTTATCTTCCTTTTAGCATATTTCTTCTACATTGACGGGGTTGATACCATCATAAAGATGGTCGTTCCGTATGCTACAGATATTCTTGGCGGGGATTCACTCGATACCTTTACTTTGCTTGGAATTCTGCTGGTCATCCAGATCATAGCCTTCCCGTGTGCGATTCTGTATGGCAATCTTGCAAAGAAATACGGGACGAGAAAGATGATTACTGTCGGAATCTTCACGTATATTATTTCCTGTATTGCAGCATACTTTATCACATCGATCTGGCATATATTTATTCTCGGTGCAATGATTGGTTCAGCACAGGGAGGTATTCAGGCTCTCAGCCGCTCCTACTTTGCAAAGATCGTTCCAAAGGAAAAATCCAATGAATTCTTTGGATTCTATAATATATTTGGTAAGTTTGCAGCAATTATCGGGCCGGCGCTGATGGCGCTCACGACAAGACTGACCGGTCAGGCAAGACTTAGTATCTTGTCTATTATACCATTGTTCATTATCGGGTTCGTTGTATTCTTAAGTATACCCAAAGGTGCCCAGAAGACCATGGTAAGCGAATAAATTCATGCGGGGTGGATGCAATTGAAGCAGAGCAGTCAAAAAGCGAAGCACGTAATCGTTATATCCTATGATGCTTTTTCAGAGGATCAATGGGAGCTTGCCAAAAGTCTTCCGAATCTTTCTGCACTGATACAGCAGGGAGCCAGCAGTTCACATGTTAAAAGTGTTTATCCGACACTGACCTATGTGGTACATGCAACGATGGTAACAGGTGTTTATCCCAAAACGCACAGGATATATCACAACAATCCTTTCCAGCCCTTTGTCCCAGAGAACATGCAGCACTGGTTCTGGTACAGGGATCAGATCAAGGCACCTGCCATATATGATGATCTGAAGAAATATGGTATGAAATCTGCAGCCTTACTATGGCCGACTACGGGAAAATCAGCAATTAACTATAATATCCCTGAGATTCGAGCGCTGGGAAAGGAAAATCAGGCGATCAAGGTCATGAAAAGCGGCAGTCCGCTGTATTGCCTGCAGATGCAAAGAAAGTTCGGCAAGATGAGACAGGGAATCAGACAGCCATATCTGGATGATTTTACAACAGCATGTGCGGTCGATACCATAAAAACAAAGAAACCAAATCTGTTTTTGATACATCTGATCGATCTGGATGATGCAAAGCATGAAGCGGGAACAAAAAGTGAAGAAACAAGACAGGCAGTGCTCCGCATGGACAGGCGGATCGGAGAGCTTGTTCAGGCAGTAAAGGATGCCGGTATTGAAAAAGAAACTGTATTTATTGTGATCGGAGATCACGGGCAGTTAGATGTCAGATACAAGATAAGATTAAATGCTATTCTGAAGAAGCATAAATTACTGGAAGATAATCTGCCGGGGGACAAGACAGGCAGCAGTTTTAAGGTCTATGCGCAAGGTGCTGGAGGAGCAGCTTATCTCTATTGCAGACAAGGTGACGTTGAAGTCAGAGATCTCGCAGAACAGGTGCTTCGAACTGCAGGGCAGGAAGATTCATTAGGCATTGAGCAAGTATACACCAAAGATGAGTTTGATAAACTTGGTATTGACTCAGATGCAGATGCAATTATTGAAGCGAGATCAGGCTTTTGTTTTACAGACGAAACGACAGAGCCTGTTATTACGGATCTAGATATACAGAACAAGCGTTATGCAACACACGGATATCTTCCGGACAAAGCCGGTTACAGGACAAACATCGTGATTTCGGGAGACTGTATCAGAAATCAGTATTCCATAGACAGGATGGAGATGGTGGATCTTGCACCAACGATTGCTGATATCCTGGGCATTTCATTTGGACCATGCGACGGTCATAGTAAAGCTGAAATATTTCAATAAACAGATAGCTCCATGACAGACGAACTGTCATGGAGCTGTACTTTTGATACTCCCTTTTATTTTCACATGGTCTTCAGACAATATATCTTAACACCAGCAGCACAGAGCAGCTGGATATAACCTGCAGCCAGCAGGGTATAGAATACCGTTTCATTGATCGAGCTGAATATTATGGCAACAACGAACATCAAAATCGACATGATCAGAATAATTGGCATACCGGCTCTGCTCCGTATCATCTTCAGCCGTTCATCATTTTCTTTATTGTATGCTTTTCGCAGAAGAGCTTCGTCTTTTAGCATCCTTGTTATTCGAATGCTTGCTGCCAGGGCAGCAAGACCAAGTGCTATATAGGTACTCCAGGATATGCCATCCATCATACCGGCGGTGAAGGTTTCTTTGTTTGAACCGGGCAAAAGGGATAATGCATCCAATACACCGAGTGCGGTCACCGCAATTACAATGACAATAAACAGAATCCTTCTTTTCTTCAGTTTGATTTTAAAATTATCCATGTTTTCTCCATTCTGCCGGCAACTGATCGGGTCTGTCCAGCTTTCAATATTGTAAAGAGCTTGTTACTTGCCAGGTCACGAATCCTCAATTTCAGAAAAATCAAATACATCTTCAATTGACAGGCCAAAGCGGTGTGCAATTTTGTATGCAAGCACCAAAGAAGCAGTATACTTCTCGACCTCAATGGATGTGATGGTCTGTCTGGTCGTACCAACATCCAGGGCCAATTCTTCCTGGGAGAGCCTGTTTGCTTTGCGTAATTCCCTGATTCTTGTTTTCACAATACATCCTCCGTTCATATTCAGGAAAGCTCATAGACCAGGCAGCATATCCTGTGGAAATGACAAATAAGCTTTGCATATATTGCATAGTTGACTTTGCATATTTAGTATAGCACGCTTTGCATAAATGTCAATAAGCAAAAAAAATAAAACCTGCACATGAAGGTTCTATTTTTAGTGGTTTATATTTTTTCGAAATCAAGGAACCTTGTACCCTGAAATGTCAGCTTTCCTGCATCACCCTCTGTGAGCATACCGAAATCCTGATCAGGAACAAGTAACTCTATCCTGTCACAGCTTTGCACTTCAAAAGTAATATAAAAAAAGGTTGATGAATTTCCTGGCGTGACGCTGTCATGAAGGGTGCCATGCTGTATGGCATGTTCATGATGTGAATGACAGCTGGTACGTTTTGCCACGATGACGGCATCTACAGTAAGCTCAGGAGAACGGTTATTTTTATCTGTCTGCCTGGCATACCGGATTGCATTGTAAAGTATCAGCCCAAATATGAGCAGGAATGTTATGATGATAAAAGCGAAGACTGCAAAGAAAAGAAGATCGTAGCCCGCGTCGAACATATCTGTCATGAAAAGCTCCTCCGGTAATAGAATGTAGATGATAACATGATACATGATAGCATAATAGCGTTTAAAATGAAATACCAATCTTAGGAATACCGCACAAAATAAGGAACAGAGAGCAAATTATAGAAACTAACGGCCAAAATGAACCGGATTTACTTTGCATTTGCTCTACAGTGATATATAATAGAAAAACGATAAAGAAAGGAACCAGTGAATGTACAGACAGCACTGGCAGGTATGATGACCTGAAGGTAAATGCTCCATGGAATTTAATGATAAGAACCGGTATATTCCGGGGTTTTTAAAAAAAGAGAATCCAGAAAGTCCGAAACAGAGTGCCAGATTATTGCTTTTTTTTGAGAATCGTCTGCTGATGAAACAGGCGGGTGAGTTTTATGATCTGCCAAGAGTCAGCGAAGCAGAGGAAGTGCTGTCAGCTAAGGATGAACTTGAATTTATTGGGACATTTGACGGAGATGATTGTTTCTGCGGGACAATGCAAAGTATTCCGGATTCCATGAATGCACTG
>QKDK01000331.1 GCA_003252135.1 Clostridia bacterium | reverse complement strand
GAGAACCTTTACTTCTTCGTTTGAACCGATTGTTTTAAAGTTTTTGATATTTTTGTAAATATCCATGATACAGCGGATGACGATCTCCGCGAACATATAGATCAGTGGTGAAAAGACAATGGTATAGGGCATTTTCAGCACTCCCGTCACCATCCGTTTTGAAAGCAGTGAACGGACTGAGGGGACAAAAACGATCACAATCAATACGATCAGGATCAGATTATAGGCTATTTTGAAAGCCAGTTTGGTACGGGGACCGACGTGGTCGTAAACCAGACCGAAAACAACATGTTCATCGGCGGTCATAGCCTTCCCCACACCGAAAAACATCGTCCACATATAAGCGAGAATACTGATCTCATAACTCCATGCAACGGGAGTTTTCAGAACGTATCTGGATATGATTGTGACCATAAAGGTCATGAATATTATTGTAAAGGTAATATTGGGCATGATTACGTTCAAAAAATAACCCGCTTTTTTACCGATATTCACCAGTTTGTTCATGATAGACTCCTTAGGTTCTATTTTTTAAATATAAAATACCGGATTCACATCACCGGCAGTTCCAGCAGTCAAATAAAACACTCCTGGACAGAGCAGTGGTCTTAAAAAACCGGCAGCCTGTCCAGGAGCATATAATTATTCAGAATCGGCTTGATTATTCAGCCAGGGCCTGAACCTTATTGTAAAGATCCATGTCCCAGGTTGCTGTCAGTTTGCTGTTGGCAGCATAAGCGGCCTGAACATTTTTTCTGAAAGAATCAATGTCAGGATGTGTAACAGTCAGACCCTCTTTTTCAAAGAAGGCAACTTTGCTGTTTTCATTTTCAATTCTGGCTTTGTCGTTGAAAGCAATCGCGAATGTCATGGCTTCCTGAACAGCTTTCTGCTGGTCAGCACTCATAGAATTCCATTTGGCACCGTTGATACAGGGCATGATGGAGTCAATGACGTGGTTTGTAATGGCGATATATTTGGTAACTTCATAAAACTTGGCGCTTTCGATGGTGGGCAGGGGATTGTCCTGACCGTCAACAGCACCTGTCTGAAGAGCCGTATACAGTTCGCTGAAAGAAAGGGGTGTGGGGTTGGCACCAAGAGCCTGTCCCAGGAAGAGCCATGCTTCGGAGTTGGGCATTCTCAGGAGAAGTCCCTTCATGTCATCATAGCTGTTGATTTCTTTCTTTCTTGTATTCACAACGCGGCTTCCCAGGTAAAGGCTGCCCAGGGGGTGAACACCAAGTTTTGCCTCAACCTTGGGCCAGATATTCTCTTTGGCAATGTCGCCGTTGAGAACTTTGGTCATATGGTCATAGGAACTGAAAAAATATCCTGAACCGAACATGCTGAACTCAGGAATCTGTGTGGCAATCTGGGGAAAGGAGATATAAGCCATATCTGCCTCACCGCTCAGAAGAGCGTCAAATTCATTATCAGCAGTAAAGAGTGAACCATTGTCGTAAACTTTTACATTGACAGTTCCATTGGAAAGTTCTTTAACTTTATCTGCAAAAACGTACATAGCTTCTGTATGAGAGTCTCCGGATACAGAAACAGATGAGAAGATCAGATCAACTGTCTTATCCCCTACAGCTACCTCGGGTTCTTCCGCCTTTTTCTGGCAGCTTACCATCAGACCGGCAACCATAAACAGCACGATTGCAACAGTAAGATTTCTCTTGATCATTTTCATTCCTCCATTAGATAAAAATAATAATTATACCCCCTTCCGGGGTTTAATTCACTTGATTATTGTTTTGCGGAAATTCTCAACAGATCTTCTGAGCTGTTCAACTTCCATCTTTTTACTTCCTGTCAGCAGGTCGGCATCCTTTGTCCGGCTCAGAAGGTTGATGTTCACGCCCTCAAGCTGCATGTGATATTTGGCGTTGATCGGATAAACCTGACATTCCACCATAGAAGCAAATCCCAGAAAATCCTGAACAACAGATGCTTTTTCCGGTTCTCTGGCATAGTTGTCGCAAAGCCACACATAGAGATCCGCATGGAAATTGGCCATGACACCGCTGTATCCGGAGGCTCCCATCTTCAGGCTTTCCAGAAGAGTGGCTGCATTGGCATTGTAGATTTTCAGTGATGTGCCTTTTACCGCATCGGTTTTTCTTTTCAGTTCATCCAGATCACAGCATGTGTCTTTCAGGAAGGAAAACCGTCCTGTATCGGCACACCATTTGAGCAGTTCGGGGGAGATCAGTCTCTTATAGGGAGAAGGACACTCATAGATACCAAAACTTTCCGCGGGGATCTGAGTGATCAGCTGTTCGATACTTTTTTTGGCAACATCTTCGCTTTCATCTTCTCTGGCAAACTGATTGGAAATGAAAACATAAGATTCCACTCCGGCATCAATGATCTCATTGGCTTCATAGATCTGATCTTCCAGGCTTTTTGCCACATGTCCTGAAGCAATGATATCAACACCCTTCGGAGCATTGGCTATGACAAATTTTGCCAGTTCCAGGCGCTCATCCCGGGAAAGAAAGTGCATTTCACTGGACTGGCATACTGCAAAAATACCCGCAACGCCCTGGGATGCATACCATTCCATAATTTTAAGAACACCGTCATAATCAATTTTATTATCTACGGTATAAGGGGTTATCATGACGGGCCATACACCGTCTTTAATAGATTTTCCCATGCTTTTATACTCCTGGATTCATTCTTGTTTATACTTATTGATCATAAGTTTTTTTGTATATGTATTTGCTTGAGAATCAATATAAATACTTTTTTTTCAGTCTGCATTCGATATAATATTTAGTACGAAAGCGAACATATACCGGGAGATTTAACAGTGCCTGAGATTTTTGATGAATACTGCTGGGAAGAGCATAAGAAGGTCATCACCCACAACATACACAACGTTAAGGGTCTGAGAAACTTTGCCTACTGGAATCTGTCCAGAGCCATCCCCCCCACCCCTCTCCATCATCACTCTGATATTGTCGAGATGCACTGTCTTACGAAAGGGAAAAGATTCTGTCAGATCAAGGATGAATCATTCAC
>QKDK01000227.1 GCA_003252135.1 Clostridia bacterium | reverse complement strand
TTTTTTCATCAGGCACGCTGCAGGACATATTGCTCGAAGACCCGGAATTATCGCATCTGACCCTTGATTCTATACGTTTCCGTGAGGAAGCAGAAAATATCTATACCTACCGGACGGACATCAGCTCCATAAAAATATACGGAACCAGCAGTCAGCACTATATCTCCACCATAGTGGAGAACATAGCCAATGAGACTCCGTCAGATGATGAGATCATTGACGAACTGAACAACGGTGACGGAACCTTTCAGATTCTTGGGGTTCGCTCATCCTCCAATTCAATGACTAATAATTTAAGAGCTTTTTCTGTGGGAAGAGTCTTAAAGAACTTCAAAGATGGGTCGACCATAGGATACCTGATCGTGGATTTGAAATACAGAAGCTTTGCAGCTATCATCGGACAGAGCCAGAATTCAGAACACGGAGTCATTCTGATAACCCTGCCAGATGGTACCGTTATTTATAACAGCAGCAATCATGACAATATCTTACTTCCCTATACAGAAACAGATGCGTATATAAGCAGTCGGTATTCCGCCGAGGAATCAAGCCAGCTGCTGATAGAAAGCAGTTATTTTGACTGGAATTATATTGTGATTCCGGATGATACTCTGATCAACGACAGAATGTCTGCTATGTCGAAGCTGTATATCATCCTTGGAATAGCGGCATCGGTGATCCTCACAATACTGGCCATAGTCATAGCGCGTTCTATATCAAAGCCGTTGAACCGTCTTGAAAATGCGATGAGTACAGCGAGGAATCAGCAGTACAACGAGATTGTGCCGACCACTGACTCGTTCCGTGAGGTGAATCATCTGGCAATGCACTATAATATCATGCAATCTGAAATACAAAATCATATAGAAAAAGAAAAGGAGCTTATACTGGCACAAAAGGATGCAGAGTTCAAAGCGCTGCAGACACAGATCGCCCCTCATTTTCTCTATAATTCACTGGATTCTATCAATTGCATGGCACAGATTCGAGGAGAGAAGGACATCTCGAGCATGATTTTAAGTCTGGGTCGGATATTCCAGTATAATATGCAGTACAATTCGAATATCGTGACCTTTCAGGATGAATTGAACCATGTTAAAAATTACTGTACGCTGCAGGCGATCAACTATCAGGACCGTTTTCAAATTGATTATGAGGTCTGCCCGGAATGTCTGAATCAGTCTGTTATCAAATTCATGCTGCAGCCGCTTGTTGAAAATGCAATTCATCATGGAGTGAGCAGAAGAAAATCAGGCGGATTGATCCTGATCAAAGCGCAGATGGAGGGTCAGGTTCTTACGGTGAGCATTCAGGATAACGGAAACGGCATACCGGATGAGGAACTGGAAGCATTATCAAAGGTGCTGGCATCCTCCAGCGATGAGCTGCTTTTGCAGCAAAAGAAAACAAAGAAGATCGGTATCCTGAATGTGAACCTGCGCCTCAAGCTGTTATTCGGCGAAGAAGCCGGCATAGAGGTCACATCAAAAGAAGGAATCGGGACGACCTTTACCATACACATTCCCGAAAGGTAATGGGATTTCATCATATGGAAACAAGCAGTGACACTCGGTATGATTTAAAAAAGTCAGCATTTTCAGAGAGGATTTCAGATGTTTAAAATACTCGTTGTGGAAGATAATCCGTTAATTTTAGAGGGCATATGCAGAATGATCCAATGGGATGACTGTGACGGTGTGCTTGTCGGAAAGGCACAAGATGGTGAAGAGGCGTTGCAGATCATTGCGGAGAATGCGGTGGATCTTGTGATTACAGATATCCGTATGCCAGGAAAGGATGGTATCTATCTGCTGCAGCAGATTCAGATGAGGTATCAAGAAATCCAGTCAATTGTAGTCAGCGCATATAATGAGTTTAATTATGCCAAAGAAGCTATAAAGGCGGGCAGTGTTAATTATATATTAAAACCGATTGACCCGGATGAACTGAATACTGCTGTCATGACCGCATCAAAAAGGAAAAATTCGCTTGAAATCAGCGATATTATGGATAAGGATACGCCGGCCATTCTTGCTGTGCTGAAAACAAAAGAGGACTATTCGCTGACAGCAGTACAGAAGGTATTCCAGCATATTTCCGGGCTGAGCGTGGAAGAGGTGCATCCCTTTCTGTTCTGCTTTTTATTAAGCAGCCCGGTGGCACATACATCGCTGTTGAATACAAGAAGCGGCATAAAAGGGAAAGTCTTATGGGGCTTTGCCTACAAAATGGCAGACGACAATATGATAAGCATGTATCAGCGGGCATTACAGGCAGCTTCCAATGATCTGTCCTATCTTCAAAGGGCAGCAGATGAAAGCTTGGAGGATCTGGATGACAAAAAAATCAGTGTGCTTGCGTTCGCCGGTCAGGCAGATAAAATCATACAGGCGATGTATCGCCGTGCGGCTGTTGTTTTATCTGAGGGAGCGAACTTTCAAAAGCTGGCGGAAGTTATTGCACATATGCTCCTGATAATCCGTTCTAACGATTATATCAACTACTCTGTGTTAAAAAACCTGGAGGAAGATATGAACCGACATTCAACGGAGCTTGTTTTCTTTACCGTGGAAGAAATACTGGAAAAAGCGAAAGCAGCTATCACAGACTACTGCAATGAGAGCAAGCGCATTGATAACGGCAGAAAGACTCTTTGTGAACAGGTCGCCAACCTGATCAGAAAGAATCTTGAGCAGGATATCTCTCTGGATGAGATCGCGGGGCTTTTCTTTGTATCTCCGTCATATCTAAGCAGAACCTTCAAGCAGATGGAGGGTCAGACCATCGGTCAGTATACGCTGCAGGTGCGGATGGAGCAGGCGCAGTATCTGCTGGATAATTCTGACTTAAAGATTGCAGACATTGCAGCAAAGGTCGGATTTACAGACCCGAATTATTTTACCCGTGTCTATAAGAAGTACACCGGTCTTCTTCCAAGCAGCACAAATAAAAAGTAAGCAAAAAAATGCTAGTTTTCAGACAAAATATTCGTCACAGGATTTTTAGTCTTCTTTTATAATTGGGTAATGAAGCAATACTTC
>QKDK01000245.1 GCA_003252135.1 Clostridia bacterium | reverse complement strand
TGATTGTTTCTAGCAGAAGCCTTTGCTATACTTTCATTTGCGAGATACGGTATCAAAGGCTCTGCTTTTGTTACTACTAATGTCCTTACTCTTTTGTAGGGATATTTTCTTTGTTGTCCTGCCATAAATACTTGGCACCGTCCAACATCCAAATCATTGCTTTTAGCAAGTTCAGATACTCTAGCCTCATATCTTCCAGTCCATCTTTTGATAAAAATACTTCTGACAGTTCAAACTGCTTTGTTACCTCTTGGAGCGTTTCCATCATCATCCGTAGCTCCCGCACCAATTTGTAAATCAGCTCCTTCTTACCTACCACACATACATGGTTATAAATACAGGAGCGGACAAAATAATCTTTTTTATTTAACCCACTGACTATAATCTTCGCTTCAATTTCTTCCCTTTCACGTTCAGAAATACGAAAACTTATTGTAGGATTCTTGTGTACTCCACTCATAGTTCTTCTTCCTCCTCTTTCTCAAATTCCCCATCCAATCGGTCTGCCAACTGTGCCTGCTTATTGGGATACAGATGTGAATAAGTATTTAGTGTAGTCTCAATCTTTTCATGCCCCAGACGTTCTGCCATTTCTAGCGGTGTAACCCCCATCTCCACAAGTAAGCTGGCGTGACTGTGACGGAGATCATGAAGACGAATTTTCTGAACACCAGTATTAGTTACTCCTCGTTTCATTTCGCTGGTCAAATAACTGCTGGTACAGTGGAAAATTCTTTCATTTGACATAATCCCATATAATTTTCCAGTGTAATCCTGTAACTCATACACCAGAAATTTTGGAATATTTACTTTACGATTACTCTTTGGAGTCTTTGGTGTGGTAATCAAATCCTTTCCCTCAATTCGAGTGTAGGTCTTTGTGATACTGATTTTACGGTTTTCAAAATCAATATCATTAAAAGATAGTGCCAGTAGTTCCCCAATTCGAATACCAGTCCAGTATAGAATCTGAAATGCCATATATGACATTGGCTTGTCCTTTACTCCTTCTAAAAATTGAAGATATTCGGCTTTTGTCCAGTAAAGCATTTCCTCTGCTTTGCTTTTTCCAATGGTACCAGCTTTCTTACAAGGATTGTTTTTCAAATCATAATACCGCTCTGCATAATTAAATATTGCTGCTAGTTGATTGTTAATGGTCTTTAAATAAGTTGCTGAATATCCATCTTTCATCAGTTTATTTTGCCATTTCCGAATATCTGCCGCCTTGATATCGTTAATTGGTTTGTCCTTGAAATAAGGCAATATCTTGAGGTCTATAATGTATTTCTTAGTCCTCATGGTTGTCTCTTTCAAGCGGTTCTCTATATCTTCATAATAGAGCTCCACAAACTTTTCAAATACCATATCCAGATCACTTTGTTGCTGTTGCAAGAAATCCATTGCCCACTGTGTGGCTTCCGCTTTGGTGCGGAAACCCCTTTTCAGCTTTTTCTTTTTCTTGCCCTGCCAGTCCGTATAATAAAATTGAACCAGCCATGTGCCTAACTTCTTGTCCTTGGTTAAATTCATATCATCATCTCCCTTCTACTGAATAACCTGAACTCCGAAAAACTTCTCTTCAAAATACTTTGTTGGAATCTTACCAGCGATAGTGATACAGCCCCTTGCTTTTAATTCGTCATTCATTTTTCTGATAACGGTATAAGCGTAAGATTCTGACATTCCAAGTATGTTCGCTACTTCTTGTGCTGTTAAATACATCTGATTTGTATTCTTCATTCTGTGCACCCCCTTTTTTCATTTGCATAAGATACTTTTGTATCTCTTAATATTTTTGTATTATACAGATGCATTTGTTTCTTGTCAACTCTTTTTAGAATCAATTTTTATCTTATAATGGAAAGGCATTGAAAATCATCCTTTCGCAACCCTAAGAAATCTTTTTAAGTTTTTGTTTCTTTTCTATACATGGCGTGATAGAATACAATTGTATCTCACAGATACTTTTGTGTTTTATCTGTAAAATGATTTCGAAAGGAGTTTTTACATGACAGTTGGAGAAAAAATAAAGACTTACCGGACCATGCGTGGTATTTCTCAAAAGATGCTTGGAGAACTAGCAGGCGGTATTAATGAAGTGACTATAAGAAAATACGAAGCCGGTGACAGGAATCCAAAACCTGATCAGCTTCTTAAGATTGCCAATGCACTTGGCATAAGTATTAATTTGTTTATGGATTTTGATATAGAAACAGTTTCAGATGTGTTGTCCCTTATTTTTAAGATGGACGAGCAGATAGATGTGGATTTTCAGGGAAAGAAGAATTCAAAAGGTGTGATTGATCCAAAGACACTGACTCTACGATTCAATCATCCACAGATAAATGAAAGATTGGCGAAATGGGCGCAGGCGAAAGCAGCATTGCAAAAGACTGTTGATTCCAGGGATGAATTCTCAAGTGATGAGGAATATAATGCTGAAGTAGCGGAATTGATGGGAATGTGTGCGAGGATTAAACAGAGCTTGGTTGATAGTAATTTGATGGTGATGAAGGATTCAAATGACATGTCCATAAAAATATAATACTTAGAGGAGGACAATTATGAAAGATAACATTATCGAAATTTTATCAAAAACACCAACACTTCCTGTTTTATTTGTAGGTTCTGGTGTATCTAGGCGCTATTTAGATACTCCAGATTGGGAAGGGCTTCTAAAACATTTTTCTACAAAACTATCAAAACCCTACGCCTACTATCACAATAAGGCTGAACGTGATACTAGAGATAATCCCGACTTGTTATTGCCAACTGTTGCAGACTATATAGAAAATGATTTTATCGATATTTGGTACTCTGCTGATGAATATAGCGAAAGCAGATTGAATCATCAGTCCGACATTGACAATAATGTGTCTCCATTTAAAATTGCCATTGCTGATTATTTTTCAACAATCAGTGAAAATTTTAATGATAAATATAACTTAGAAATTGAGCAACTAAAAGCTGTTGGTAGTAAACATATAAGTTGCATAATTACAACGAATTACGATATGTTTTTTGAAGAAATTTTAGCAGATAATGATTTTAAAACTTATATCGGACAAAACGAATTATTGTTTTCACCACTCTTGGAATTAGCTGAAATATACAAGATTCATGGTTGTTGTTCGAAACCAGAATCAATTATTATCAATAAATATGATTATGATAATTTTATAAGCAGAAGCTCATATTTAAGTGCAAAAATTCTAACAATATTTCTTGAAAATCCGATCATATTTATGGGTTATAGTATAAGTGATACAAACATTAAAATGATTCTCGAATCAATTTCTAACTGCCTTGACGATAATCAGCTCAATGAATTAAAAAATAGGATGATATTTATAGAATGGAATAATAGTGCATCAGACAGTGATACTATGACTGAAAAAACTATAAACTTCAAAAATGGAAAGTCTATTACTATGAAAAGCTTTTACCTGAGTAGTTACACAGCTGTTTTTGAAGCAATTTTATCAAATCAAGTAAAATATGAAGTCAAAGCTCTTCGGAGAATAAAAAGTCAGTTATATGAATTAGTAAAAACAAATAAACCCACAGAAAAGCTTTATGTTGCAACTGGAATTGATGATGATTCAGAAGATGTTGATTTTGTTGTAGGTGTTGGTGTATATGGCAAATTTGGACAAGTTGGGTATCGAGGACTTCAACTAAATGATCTATATCGTTATGTACTCGGTATGTCTGAATTACAATATGACGAAAACATGATTCTCCAGCAATCAATACCGGAACTTTTTAACGGAAGATCTGTACTTCCTGTTTGTAAACTAATATCTTCTTGTCAGGATATTTCATATATAAGTGAACGGGCTAAACTATCATTATCTTCTTCCATAAAAGACATGCTTAGCGATAGCCAAAAGCAATACATTAAAAATCATGGATATTTTGATATGGAGAGTACTATATTAGATTATTATAACAACAATAATTTAAGCCAAACTCTCTCTAAAATACCTATTCTAAATCCACAACAGATTGATTTAGAAGATTTATTTACCTTTATATGTAAGGCAATAACTGATGATGATACTCTTTTAAATAGTAATCGGGCTATAAATAATCCTTCCGATTCTGCATTAAGAAAATGTATTAGTATTTGGGACTGGCTGAAGTATCATTCAAGTGCAAACAAAAATCTTAAAAAAATAGAATCAAACTAGAATCACAAACAAAAAAACAACGCTACACCCCTTGATATTACTGGGTTGTAGCGTTTCTTCATGTCACTCAAACTCAATCGTTGCCGGTGGTTTCCCCGTGCAATCATACAGCACCCTGTTCACGTGCTTCACTTCATTTACAATCCTCTGTGACACGATTCCAAGCACTTCCCACGGAAGTTCCGCAGCATCTGCTGTCATGAAATCACTCGTATTCACCGCACGAAGCGCAACTGCATAATCATAAGTCCTCTCATCACCCATGACACCAACGGATCTCATGTTCGTAAGCGCTGCAAAGTACTGTCCGATGCTCCTGTCAATGCCAGCCTTCTTGATCTCCTCACGGTAGATAGCATCTGCCTCCTGAAGAATCTTGATCTTCTCTTCCGTAACTTCACCAATGATACGGATTGCAAGGCCAGGGCCTGGGAAAGGCTGCCGGAACACCAGATAATCCGGGATTCCAAGTTCAAGTCCTGATTTTCTAACCTCATCCTTGAACAGATCTCGGAGTGGTTCAATAATTTCTTTAAAATCAACATAGTCCGGAAGACCGCCAACGTTATGATGCGACTTTATAACGGCAGAATCGCCAAGACCGCTCTCGATAACGTCCGGGTAAATCGTTCCCTGTACAAGATAATCAACCGTTCCTATCTTCTTGGCTTCCTCTTCGAAAACACGAATGAACTCTTCACCGATGATCTTACGCTTCTTTTCCGGTTCTGAAACGCCTTCAAGTTTATCGTAGAATCTCTTCTGTGCATTGACACGAATGAAGTTCAGATCGAACTTCCCAGACTTTGAGAACACCTCTTCCACTTCATCGCCTTCGTTCTTACGAAGAAGACCGTGGTCAACAAAGATACAGGTCAGCTGCTTGCCAACTGCCTTTGACAGCATAACAGCTGCAACAGAGGAATCAACACCGCCGGACAAAGCACACAGCACTTTTCCGTCGCCGACTTTCGCGCGGATTGCTTCGATCGACCTTTCAACAAAAGAATCCATCTTCCAGTCACCGGCACACTGACATACATCAAACAGGAAGTTGCTTAGAATCGTAGTGCCTTCCTTTGTATGATTCACTTCCGGGTGAAACTGAACAGTATATAAGTTCTTCTCAACATTTTCCGATGCCGCAAATGGACACGCATCTGTAGTTCCAACGATTTTGAAACCATCTGCTGGCTTTGACACATAATCGGTATGGCTCATCAAACAGATCGATTTGTGAGCCACATTACCGAACAATTTTCCTGTATTGTCAAAAGTTACTTCTGTTACTCCATATTCTCTGACCGGAGCTGTACTGACAACACCGCCCAGCTGCGCCATCATAAGCTGTGCGCCATAACATATTCCAAGAATCGGTATCCCTAAATCATAAATCGCTTTGTCGCAGGCAGGTGCATTTGCGCCGTAAACACTGTTTGGTCCTCCTGTGAAAATGATGCCTTTCGGCGCTTTTTTCCTGATCTCCTCCAGGGGAAGCGTGTAAGGATGAACCTCGCAATAAACACTGCACTCTCTGACTCTTCTTGCAATCAGCTGATTGTACTGTCCGCCGAAATCAAGCACGATCACTAACTCATTCTGCATGGTGATACCTTTCCTTTCTCCAATTCAATTCTTCCATCAATCGCTTTAGCAGTTCATATTTTCTGGTAAATGACTCTGCAGCCATGTTCTGACTCAATAACAACAATGAACAAATATATCCACTTTTCATAGCATATTTCGCTTTTGCATTCTTAAATTATAAGGGATTCCGAGCGTTTGTCAAGACAAATGCTTTTATACGCCAAAAAGTGAACAGTTGTTCGATTTATGTCTTGCATTTCTTCTGTTCTTATGCTATGATAAGCACTACATAATATATGATTTCTTCTTTATTTATTTAACCTTGTTGCACGAACTTGGTTGATCCAAAGGGGTAAATGTGAAGGAATACCACCATCAATTAGAAAGAACAATAATATTCTGACAAAGGGCTCGTATATCTTGCTCTATCCTGATTAACTGTGATGCCAAAAGCGGCATTATATATAAATATGTGAAAAGACCATTCATTCACATACAAGTTTATGACTCGCACCACCGCTCGTTCACGCTTGGTATGCGCAAAAAGCAGCGCAGGAATGGGAGAATATATGGATCATTTTAAATTATCATCAGAGTTTGAACCAACAGGTGACCAGCCGGAAGCCATCAGAGCTCTGGTAGAAGGTTTTCAGGAAGGTAACCAGTTCCAGACTCTGCTCGGTGTCACCGGTTCCGGCAAGACCTTTACCATGGCGAATGTTATTCAGGCCCTGAACCGTCCGACACTGATCATTGCACATAACAAGACACTGGCTGCCCAGCTGTACGGCGAATTTAAGGAATTCTTCCCGGAGAATGCCGTGGAGTACTTTGTATCCTACTATGATTACTATCAGCCGGAAGCTTATGTGCCTTCTACTGATACCTATATAGAGAAAGACAGTGCGATCAACGATGAGATCGACAAGCTGCGTCACTCTGCTACCGCTGCCCTGACAGAACGCCGTGATGTCATTATTATAGCCAGTGTATCCTGTATATACGGACTTGCCAGTCCCTATGATTATAAGAACATGACCTTATCACTGCGCCCGGGCATGATGAAGGAACGCGATGCGGTTCTTCGCAGGCTGATCGACATGCAGTATTTGAGAAATGATATGGATTTTCACCGTGGTACCTTCCGGGTGCATGGGGATGTTCTTGAGGTATTTCCGATTGCTTCCTCAGAGATTGCGATCCGGGTCGAGTTCTTTGGTGATGAAATTGACCGTATTACAGAGATTGACGCCCTGACCGGTGAAGTCAAGAACACACTGGAGCATACCATGATTTTTCCAGCTTCCCACTATGTTGTTCCTGAAGACAAGATGAAAGCTGCCCTTTGCAACATAGAAGATGAGATGATAAACCGGGTACAATACTTTAAGTCCGAGGACAAACTGCTGGAAGCGCAGCGTATTGCTGAACGCACGAACTTTGATGTCGAGATGCTGCGTGAAACCGGTATCTGTTCAGGTATAGAGAACTATTCCATGCACCTTGCAGGTCTCACCTTTGGGTGCACACCGCATACGATGCTGGAATATTTTCCAGAGGATTTTCTTATCATTATCGATGAATCTCATATCACACTCCCGCAGATACGTGGTATGTATGCCGGTGACCAGGCAAGGAAGAGTGTTCTAGTCGACTATGGGTTCCGTCTTCCGTCTGCAAAGGAAAACCGTCCCTTGAACTTTATGGAATTCGAAAGCTATATCAACCAGATGCTATTTGTGTCTGCCACACCAAGCGTTTACGAGCGAGAGCATGAGCTGCTTAGAACTGAACAGGTCATCCGTCCGACCGGGCTTCTTGATCCAGAGGTCATCGTGAAACCAACAGAAGGACAGATCGATGATTTGGTCGCCGAAATCAAAAAAGAGACTGATCAAAAGCGCAAAGTATTGGTTACAACCCTGACCAAGCGTATGGCAGAAGATCTTACTACTTATATGCGTGAGATCGGTGTTCGTGTCAAGTATCTGCATTCTGATATTGATACCCTGGAGCGCTCCCAGATCATCCGTGACATGCGGCTGGATGTATTTGATGTGCTTGTCGGCATCAATCTGCTCCGAGAAGGTCTGGATATCCCTGAGGTCAGTTTGGTAGCTATTCTGGACGCTGATAAGGAAGGATTCCTGCGTTCGGAGACATCTTTGATACAGACCATCGGACGTGCCGCCAGAAATGCTGATGGCCGGGTTGTTATGTATGCAAACCACATGACAGATTCCATGGAAAAAGCCCTATTCGAGACTAATAGGCGACGCGAGATACAGAATAAATATAACGAAGACCACGGTATTACACCGCAGACCATAAAAAAGAAAGTCCGTGACCTGATTCGCATTACAAAGCAGGTGGAAGCTGACCCATCACTCATGCAGAAAGAGACAGAATCCATGACGCGCAAGGAACTGGAAGCACATGCAAAGCTTATCATCAAACAGATGAACCAGGCTGCTGCAGAACTGAACTTTGAGCTTGCTGCAGAGCTGCGTGACAAGATGATAGAAGTAAAGAAGCAGCTGCAGGAGATGTGATTGACAGTCAGTATCATATCAGGCAGATTTGGTTTGTGAATTTTGTGAATATTGTCTGTACCCTGATGCCAGATCGATGACATGGCAGGCAGATTAACTGCCGATAATTTCAAAGATATGAAGTGAAAAGTATTTAAAACGTTTAGATTTGAAAGGAAATAACAATGGCTGATCATAAGCATTATATTAAAATCCGCGGAGCCAAAGAACATAATCTGAAGAACATTGATGTTAATATCCCGCGTGATGAATTTGTTGTTCTTACCGGAGTGTCCGGTTCCGGAAAGTCGTCGCTGGCTTTTGATACCATCTATGCGGAAGGGCAGCGGCGCTATATGGAATCATTATCTTCCTATGCAAGACAGTTTCTTGGGCAGATGGAAAAACCGAATGTTGAAAGTATTGAAGGGTTATCACCTGCCATTTCTATTGACCAGAAGTCAACAAATAGAAATCCGCGTTCTACAGTCGGAACAGTTACTGAGATTTATGATTATTTTCGTCTTCTATATGCTCGTATTGGTATTCCTCACTGTCCGATCTGTGGTAAGGTCATCTCCAAACAGACTGTTGACCAGATGGTGGATGAGTTGATGGCTCTGCCTGAAAGTACAAGAATTCAGCTTCTTGCACCGGTCGTGCGAGGACGTAAGGGTGAGCATGCCAAGATTTTTGAACAGGCGAAAAGAAGCGGATATGTCCGTGTCATGGTCGATGGACAGCTTTATGAACTCACAGAGGAAATCAATCTTGAAAAAAACAACAAGCACAATATTGAAATCATCGTTGACCGACTTGTTATCAAGGACGGGATACAAAAGCGTCTGACAGACTCTATTGAGAATGTAATGAAGCTCAGTGAGGGGCTATTGTATGTTGACGTTATTGACGGTGCCATGCTGACCTTCAGTCAGAGCTTTGCCTGCCCTGATTGTGGTGTTTCCATGGAGGAGATGGAACCAAGAAGTTTTTCGTTCAACAATCCATTTGGTGCCTGTACGGAATGTCATGGTATCGGTTATAAGATGGAATTTGCCGAAGAGCTTATGATTCCTGATACCACCGTTTCTCTTGCAGATGGTGCTATTATTATCAATGGCTGGCAGTCGTCTTCTGATCCGGGAAGTTTCACCGGTTCTCTTTTGAAAGCACTGGCAAAGGAGTATAAATTCAACCTAAACACGCCATATGGCGATTTATCTGACAGTGTAAGGAACATGCTGATCAACGGTACCGAAGGGCGTAAAGTCAAAGTTGAATATAAAAGTCAGCGCGGCGTAGGTGTTTATGACGTCGAGTTCGAAGGTCTCATACGAAATGCAGAACGCAGATACCGTGAGACAGGTTCGGAATCACAGCGCCAGGAGTATGAGACATACATGAGGACAACTCCATGTAAATGCTGCGGCGGCAAGCGTCTTAAACCGGAAGCTCTTGCTGTTACTGTCGGTGGCAGCAATATAGCTGACTTAACAGAACTGCCAATTCGCAATCTTCATACTTTTATGTTCGATCTGAAGCTGACAGAGATGCAGCTTAAGATTGGTGAAATTATCTTAAAAGAAATCCGTTCCCGCATCGGTTTTTTAATGGATGTCGGACTTGATTACCTTACCCTCGCCCGTGCTACCGGTTCTCTTTCCGGTGGTGAAGCCCAGCGAATCCGACTTGCTACCCAGATCGGTTCCGGACTTGTAGGGGTTGCCTATATACTGGATGAGCCAAGTATCGGTCTGCATCAAAAGGACAATGATAAACTGCTGGCTACCTTAAAGAACCTGAAAAATCTCGGAAACACGCTGATTGTCGTTGAACATGATGAGGACACTATGATGGCTGCAGATCATATCATTGACATCGGTCCTGGCGCTGGTTCTCTTGGTGGTGAACTAGTAGCAGAAGGAACCGCCAGTGATATTATGAAGGTCGAGAAATCTATCACAGGTGCTTACCTTAGCGGACGTATCAAAATTGATGTTCCAAAAACACGCAGGATACCCTCCTCCTACCTGAAAGTTGTAGGAGCTACTGAACATAATCTCCAGAACGTCGATGTCGAGTTCCCACTCGGCGTCATAACGTGCGTGACTGGCGTTTCCGGTTCCGGAAAAAGCTCTCTTGTGACTGAAGTTCTCTATAAGAGGCTTGCACGGGATCTGAACCGCGCAAGATGCATTCCTGGTGCGCATAAGAACATCATCGGTCTTGAAAACCTCGACAAGGTAATAGACATTGACCAGTCACCAATCGGACGTACCCCAAGATCAAATCCTGCAACATATACCGGTGTATTTGATCAGATTCGTGATCTGTTTGCCTCAACTTCCGATGCCAAGGCAAAAGGATACAGCAAAGGACGCTTCAGCTTCAATGTGAAAGGCGGACGTTGTGAAGCATGCGGCGGTGACGGAATCATTAAGATTGAGATGAACTTTTTACCAGACGTCTATGTTCCTTGTGAAGTGTGCAATGGAAAGCGGTATAACAGAGAAACTCTTGATGTATATTATAAGGGCAAGAACATATTTGACATCCTAGACATGACCATTGAGGATGCAGTTAAGTTTTTTGAAAATGTTCCCTCTATCCGAAGAAAGATCGAAACACTGAACGATGTCGGACTTTGTTATCTGAAGCTTGGTCATCCTTCTACCTCGTTATCCGGCGGTGAAGCTCAGCGTATAAAGCTTGCAACAGAACTAAGCAAACGCAGCACAGGCAAGACCATATACATTCTTGATGAACCAACAACAGGTCTTCATTTTGCAGATGTGCATAAACTGATCGATATGCTTCATCTTCTTGCTGACGGTGGCAATACTGTCATTGTCATCGAGCATAACCTTGATGTTATAAAGACAGCTGATTACATTATTGACCTTGGTCCTGACGGCGGAGACAGAGGTGGTACGATTATAGCCAAAGGTACTCCGGAAGAGGTTGCCATGAATCCACAATCCTACACAGGACAATATCTGAAAAAATATCTGAAGAAATAATTAATTATATCATTATTTTTCTCTTGTTTTCTCAGTAATTAACTGCTTTTTTGCAGCAATCACCTTCCTTTGCTTTAATTACTGGTCTTTGCAGCAAT
>QKDK01000147.1 GCA_003252135.1 Clostridia bacterium | reverse complement strand
GACGGTCCTGGCGGAGAAAAGACAGAAGATGCTACGACCAAAAAGCTCTCTGATGCCAGAAAAGAAGGCCAGGTTGCAAGGAGTCAGGAATTAATCACTGCGATCGCATTATTTTCACTTTTTATGATTCTCCGAATGTTCTCTGGAACCATTGGAAACCAGTTTATTGAGAGCTTTGAAAAGTTTTTTAATCTCATTCCGATCATTGCTGGCAAAAATGAGGAAATCAGTCTTCTTTTGATTTCAAATCTCATGAAGGAAGCATTCACGGATATTATAATAATTATGCTTCCTGTTATGATTACAACAGTAACTGCAGCGATCATAACAAATGTATTTCAGGTGAAATGGCAGCTGACGCTGAAACCGCTGCAGCCAAAGCTTAGTAAGTTCAATCCTATAAAAGGATTTCAAAAGATTTTTTCAAAAGATAAGATCGTAGAGCTGATTAAGTCTATTCTGAAGATTTTGATCATCAGTCTTTTATCTTACACAACACTGAAAGATCAGGTGCAGGCTCTTTTTGCCATGACAGACAGCAGTATGGAAGCCAGTGTTATACTGATAGGAACAATCATTATCAATCTTGGATTAAAAATAAGTGCATTATTTCTGATCATAGGTATGGGGGACTATATGTATCAGAGGCTGAAATTTAAAAATCAGATGAAAATGACAAAACAGGAAGTAAAAGATGAGTACAAGCAAACAGAAGGTGATCCGCAGATTAAATCCCGAATCAAACAGAAGATGAGGGAAGCAGCCAGAAGACGAATGATGAAGAAGCTGCCGGAAGCGGATGTAGTTATTACAAATCCTACTCATTTTGCATGTGCCATAAAATACGACAAGGAAATTTCCAGTGCACCCATTCTGATAGCTAAGGGTGCCGATTATATAGCTCAGAAAATAAAAGAAGTTGCCAAAGAAAATGACATACCGGTTGTTGAGAATAAACCACTGGCGCGCATGCTGTATTATAATGTGGAATTAGATGAGGAAATTCCAAAGGAACTATACCAGATGACAGCGGAAGTACTTGCTTATGTTTACAAATTAAAGAATATAGCCTGATTTTGAACTCCTGTTTGGGAAGGAGACTTATGTAATATGAAAAAAAACTTTGTTAATTATGCAGTCGGAATCTATATGATCGCAGTAATCATATTTTTGATCATCCCTATTCCTGCTGTAATGCTCGATTTTTTAATAGCCCTGAATATTGCATTGTCAATGATCGTGCTGTTCAATGCTCTCTATTCACAGGAAGTACTTAATATGTCTACCTTTCCTACGATATTGCTTTTTACGACCATATTCCGTATATCTTTGAATATTTCATCCACCCGTCTTATTCTCAAAGATGGAAACCCGGGAAATGTCGTAAAACAGTTCGGGGCATTTGTCGGTGGCAATAATGTTATCATAGGTCTGATTATATTCATTATTCTTATCATGGTCCAGTTTCTTGTTATCAATAAAGGTTCAGAGCGTGTTGCAGAAGTAACTGCAAGATTTACGCTGGATGCCATGCCTGGAAAACAGATGGCCATTGATGCCGATCTGAATACAGGAGCCATAACAGATGTTGAGGCGAAGCATCGAAGAGAAAAGATACAGGAAGAATCCACATTTTTTGGAGCCATGGACGGTGCTACAAAATATGTTAAGGGAGATGCGATAGTCGGTCTGCTGATAACGGTTATCAATTTTGCCGGCGGAATGGCAATGGGAATCATTCAAAATAATCAGGGTGCATGGGAAGCTTTTCAGACGTACGGGATTCTTACAATCGGTGACGGTCTGGTAAGTCAGATGCCATCTCTTATGATATCTCTTGCGACCGGTGTACTTGTCACTAAGGTCTCAAAAGAAGCAGATCTTGGAGATATGCTTGTCAAACAGCTTTTTGGTATTCCCAAAGTACTATATATTGTAGGTGCAAGTCTCGCAGTACTTGGTATTTTCACGCCGCTTCCATGGTATGTTTTCTGCATGTATGGTGCAATCTTTATAGCAGCCGGCCGTGCAATATCCAAAAGAGTCAAAGTGGAATCTGTCGAAACAGAAGTTTCAACGGATGAAACAGCTGCCAATGAGATCCGCAGGCCTGAAAATGTTGTATCACTCCTGCAGGTCGATGCCATTGAGCTGGAATTCGGTTATGGAATCATCCCTCTTGCTGATGTAAACCAGGGCGGTGACCTGCTTGACCGTGTTGTCCTGATCAGAAGGCAGATCGCACTTGAACTTGGATGTATTGTTCCGACAATTCGATTAAGAGATAATATACAGTTGAATCCTAACCAATATATCATTAAAATAAAAAGTGTACCGGTCAGTGAAGGAGAGATACTGTTCGATCATTATATGGCCATGAACCCGGGCTATGTTGAAGAGGAGATAACAGGGATTCCAACACTAGAACCCTCATTCCACCTTCCGGCCATATGGATAACGGAAGGACAGCGAGAGCGTGCTGAGTCCTTTGGTTATACGGTTGTCGATCCGCCGTCGATCATTGCAACACATTTAACAGAAATCATCAAACGCCATCTGGATGAACTGATGTCCAGACAGGATGTTCAGAAGCTGATCAATAACGTGCAGGAGAATCATCCGGCGCTTGTTGCAGAGCTTATGCCTAAGCTTATGAATCTGGGTGAAATACAAAAAGTACTGCAGAATCTTCTCAGAGAAGGTATATCGATCAGGGATCTTGCTACGATTTTAGAAACGCTTGCTGATCATGCTGCTACAACAAGAGATACGGATGTTCTCACGGAATATGCAAGACAGAGCTTAAAAAGAGCGATTTCCGGAAAATATTTTCCGCAGAACGAGACTACGAGTGTAGTAACGTTAGATCCTAAAGTTGAACAGGATATTATGAGTGCAGTGAAGCAGACGGAGCAAGGAGCATACATCGCACTGGATCCTGAAAAAGCAAAAGGTATTATGAAATCGGTGCAAAAGGAAGTCGGAAAACTGGAGAAACTGGGCAAGAACCCAATAATCATAACATCTCCTATTGTTCGTATGTATTTTAAGAGGCTT
>QKDK01000026.1 GCA_003252135.1 Clostridia bacterium | reverse complement strand
TAATTATAGTCAAGAAGATGTATCTGATTTGAAAATTATCAGCTGGAGAGTCACGAATCAATCAGAACAAGTGATAGAGTCAGATGATGTTGATCTGTGGAATGGTATCATATCGGAATAATGACTGGTTATGATAAGCGGAGGGATAACATGGAACAGGAAAAAAGTGAAACAATCATATCGCATAAGCTTGAAGATATCTTAAAAAAAGCTGTTGAAAAAAAAGCATCCGATGTTTTTTTTGTTGTAGGTCAGCCGATTTCATTTAAAATAAACGGTCAGATCGAACGTCAGGAAGGTGACATGCTTCTACCGCCGCATACATTGGAGCTGTTAAATCGCATGTATGAGATAGCGGATAACAGATCGACCAGTCTGCGTGACGGCGGCGATGATGACTTTGCAATGTCAGTAAAGGGCGTTGGAAGATTTCGAACTAATGTATTCAGACAAAGAGGTGCGTGGAGTGCAGTTATGCGATATGTTACCTTTGATCTGCCGCCAATTGAAGCAATGAGAATTCCGGAAAAGGTACTGAACCTGTCAAAAGAACAAAAGGGGCTGGTTCTTGTTACAGGTACAGCAGGAAGCGGAAAAAGCACTACATTATCTTATATTATTGATGCGATTAACCGTGAAAGAAACTGCCATATTTTAACACTTGAAGATCCAATTGAATTTCTTCACAAGCATAAAAAAGGGATTGTAAGTCAAAGAGAAATCAGTATTGATACACCAAATTACAGCCATGCCCTGCGTGCTGCCATGCGTGAAGCTCCAGATGTTATATTTATTGGGGAGATGCGTGATCTGGAAACCATAGAGATTGCCATGACCGCCGCCGAGACAGGACATCTTGTACTGTCCACACTTCATACTGTTGGCGCAGCCAATACCATCGACCGTATTATCGATGTATTTCCTCCGGGACAGCAGCAGCAAATCAGAATTCAGTTATCCATGGTGCTAAAAGCAATTGTATCCATGCAATTACTGCCCTCACAAAACGGGCGAGTTGCGGCATTTGAAATCATGGAAGCCAATAATGCAATACGTACAATGATTAGAGAAAGTAAAGTCCATCAGCTGGATTCTGTTATATATTCTTCTGGAAAAGACGGCATGAAAGCGATGGATAACAGCATTGCCGAGCTTTATAAAGAAGGACTGATCGATGAAAAGACAGCATTTGCCTATGCAATCAATCAGGATGTCATAAAGAGGGCACTGGCGGCACAGTAAATGTGTCGGATAGGAGGCTAGAATGAAAAAGAGAATAATGTTTTTGGCCCTTTTTGCGATTACCATAGGAATCATATTTATTACCCCGGAAAAAGTAGCAAAAGCAGGAACATTTACGGACAATGGAAACGGAATCATTACAGTGAAGTATAACAACAGTAATGGAGTTAAAATGAAAGTCTACGTTACGACTGCCAATGGATATGCCCAGAATTATGCAATTAATAGCGGGAACAATGAACTGGATATACCACTGACAGGAGGTAATACAACATATAACATCAAGATATTAAAACAGGTCGAAGGTACCTCCTATACTGCAGTTGAAGCATATGATGTTACTTTAAATCTAAGTGATAAGAGTGAAGTATATACTTATTCAAACGTAATAGTCAACTTTGAATTATCTGATAAAGTTGTTAAAAAAGCTGCTGCCTTAACAAAGAACTGTAAAACAGAAGATGAAGTCGTTAAGAAATTACATAAATTTGTCGTTGAATATTTTTCCTATGACTACGAAAAAATCAATGGTCTAAGCTCAGGATATATACCAGATATAGAAGTTGTTTATAAAGACAAAGATGGAATATGCTATGATTTTTCAACAGTATTTGCAGCTATGCTGAGGACGCAGGGCATAGCAGTAAGGGTAATCACTGGATATTCAAAAAAAGTTGACGGTTACCACGCATGGAATCAGATATATGATGCTGAAGATGATAAGTGGTATACAGTAGACACTACCTATGATATATGTTATGATGATGCCGGTTATTCCTATTCTATTACAAAAACAGAAAGTGATTATGTAGATATAAAGTACATCTATTAGTACGATAAATTAAAATTAAAGGCAGTCAGCTTGATCGTTCGTACGATTGCATGACTGCCTTTATTATATACCAAAATTTCTGTACCGTTAATTTACCATTGAATAAAACAGAATGAAACAATGATCTGAATAATTACAAATCGGAATACAGTCTGTGTGTCTGACCAGCTCTTGTTTTTTCTCATATGGTCGTGAATTGGCGTTCTTGTTTTTTTAAGTATACCGATTTTTAAGAAACGCAGTAAAAATACTTTGATAAGTCCCAGACCGCCATCAATAATAAAAACAAATGAAAAAGCAAGGAAGATAAGCGGATGACCTGACTGCATAGCCATCAGTGCTATAAAAAGACCTAAAGCTCGGGAACCTGCATCGCCCATGAGCAGTCTGCTTGGTGATGCATTCAACGTAAGATATGCCAGAATACAGGCAGCAAAAATTAAAATCCCATAGGAATTATCTGTTAAAGCCCCATGAACACAGGAATAGATAAAAAAGGAACCGAATGTGACTATGGATAAACTGCCGCTCAACCCGTCAACACCATCCGTACAGTTCGTTACATTAATTGATGTCCATATCAGAATAATGGCAAGTATCACATATATAATCACAGGGAGTTCAATGGTCATGTGGAAAATACCGATCTGAAGCGGTGAATTGTGAAAATACACATAGGTAATACCGCAGATTAAAGCAATCATAAAATCAAGTACAGCTTTTTTATATTCGCTCCAGGGTTTAGCAGCTTTGTCATCAAAGTAGCCTGTGAACATGGCCAGGACAAGCATTGCATAATATATAGAAGCTTCTGCTGACAACGGCAGGAATAAAAATGCAAGGAATACAAAGGAAAGAACAAATATGATTCCGGCACCACGTGGTTTGCCTGCAGATAAGGCTCCGTTGACTGCGAAAGCTCTGCCGCCGTCTCGTGGCAGCATTTTCATAAATACAGCCAACAAAAGTAAGGTTAGTAAAAAGC
>QKDK01000207.1 GCA_003252135.1 Clostridia bacterium | reverse complement strand
AACGGCAGACATATCTGATCGCCTTTCTGCATTGTCTGTTGATCTTATTCCTCGTAACAAGGATCTATGAATATGCAGGTCCGGCCATCTGGATCATTGTATGTATTCAGATCGTTTTTTCCATGACAAGAGTGCAAATGAACATGGCTGTTATATTATCAATATTTTCAATCCTGATGAGTATATATATGCTTATCTTCATGCCTGCTAAAGAGCTGGTATTTGGTTATACCTACTATATTCCCAATACACTGCTTCTGATTGCATTTATTTTTGTGCTTAGCCTGATTTACCGAACCAATGCCGGAAGAGTCCAAAGACTCCAGCAGCAGTATAAAAAAGAAAGCGATCAAAAAGAAGAGATAGCCGCACTTTACAAAAAGCTGGAAAAGGAAGAAAATGAAATAAAAAAGAAAAATGAAGAACTCGTGACGTATATGAATCAGCTGAAGCTTCGGGATGAGCAGTTATATGATCTTGCGTATTTTGATATTTTAACCGGACTGCCCAATAGAAAGATGATCATGGAGCACTTAGAAGAACTGATCATTAAAATGAAGCAGGATAAGAACAAGGCGGATAAAAAGCAGTTCTATATCGTGTTCATCGATGTTGATTCTTTTAAGAATATCAACGACACCATTGGCCATCATTACGGAGATCAGTTCATAAGCTACTGCTCGGAGCGCTTTCGTCAGGCAATTTCGGAAGGAGATATGCTGGGACGCATCGGCGGTGACGAGTTCGCTCTGATCATCGAAAGAAATATGAGTACCGGAGAGGTGCAGAAATACATCGAGGCCATCAGAAAAAAATTCTCACAGCCATATAAAATTGAAAACGCAATGCTGAAGCTGACGGCAAGTTTTGGAATCGCATCGTATCCAAGTGACGGAGATTCCACGGCAAAGCTTTTAAAATGCGCTGATCTCGCAATGTATAAGGCAAAGACTGCTGGTAAAAATACCATAAGGCTATTTGAAAAATATATGCAGCTTGAGATCGAACATAAAGAGATGCTGGAAACAAAGCTGGTAACAGCACTTGATAAAAATGAAATGACACTTGTATATCAGCCGCAGTACGACATCAACGGCAGTCAGATCCGCGGTGTGGAGGTGTTTCTCAGATGGACACTGGAAGGTGTCGGGGTAAGACATGCAGATGAATTTGTCACGATAGCAGAGGGGACTGGATATATTATCCCTATTGGCAGCTGGGCTATCGAAAAAGCGTGTGTGGTCATAAAAGAAATGAATGAAAAATACGGAATGTCTTTATGTCTTTCCATAAACATATCGGTAGTTCAGTTAAGAGATGAGAGGTTCTATGACATCATCACGGGCATACTGGAAAGAACCGGATTTTATCCCGGATGGCTTGAACTTGAGATTAAAGAAACTATATTTGTTGAAGCTTTGCAGCAGGCAAATATCCTGGTGCTGCGATTGAAAGCACTGGGGATTAAGATTGCACTGGACGATTTTGGTGTTGGATGTTCATCCATGAATCATTTAAAAAAAATCCCGATCGATACTTTGAAACTGGATTATTCTATTGTGAATGGTCTGTCAAGAAATGATGGGAAAGCTGATATCGTTGGTGATATGATATCTTTCGCACATAATTTTGATATCGATATTATAGCGGAAGGTGTTGAAAATCTACAGCAGCTGCAGCATCTGGATAAATACGGATGTGATTATATACAAGGTTATCTGTTCAGCAGAGAGCTTGAAGAATCCGAACTGGAAAGTCTGCTGCGTCAGATTGTGTCAGTTGAGATTTAAAAGAACTAATAGGTTCTATATAATTGTATGAAGGGGATCCTGAGTAAAAACTTTAGGAGCCTTTCAAATAAAATGAGTCGTTTTCGACGGCAGAAAGAGAGGTTGTTATGGGACGGAAATTACTTATCGTCGGGGGTGTTGCTGGCGGAGCATCAACTGCTGCCAGGCTGCGAAGATGTAATGAGGAGGATCAGATCATTGTCTTTGAAAAAGGACCGCATGCATCGTTTTCAAACTGTTCCTTACCTTATCACCTGAGCGGTATGATCAAGGAAGCTGAATATCTGGTACTGTTCACACCAGAGCTTTTTAAAAAGCAGTATAATATTGATATGCGTGTTAATCAGGAGGTAATCTCCATAGACAGGGAAAAAAAAGAAGTCCTTGTAAAAGATCTGAGCGATGGGAGCACCTATGCAGAGAGCTATGACAAGCTGATACTTTCACCGGGAGCTGCACCGATCGTTCCAAAGATACCGGGAATTGAACATGTCACCATACATACGATACGAAATGTTGTTGATATTGACCGTTTGAATAAAGAAGCTCTGGCCGGAGGAAAGAAAAAGATCACGGTAATCGGCGGCGGTTTTATTGGTATAGAGGTAGCCGAGAATTTTTGTAAAGCTGGTCATGAGGTTACGGTAATTGAAGGAACAAATCAGATCCTTCGCCCTTATGATTATGATATGGTGCAGATCTTTCATAAAGAACTGATCGATAACAAGGTCGATCTGATCGTTGAGGATACTGTAACAAGATTTGAAAGAAATCAGGTAATATTATCCTCTGGTCATACCATTAAAACAGATCTGGTCGTTATGGCAGTCGGGATAGCTCCAGAGACCAGACTTGCCAGAGAAGCAGGCCTTGAAATCGGTGAGACCGGTGCAATACATACTGATTCCTACCAGAGAACCAATGATCAGGATATCTATGCAGTCGGTGATGCAATCGAAGTATTTCATGAACTGACACACACCATGACAAAGCTTTCACTTGCCGGTCCGGCATTAAAAGAAGCCAGAATTGCTGCAGACCATATCAGCGGAAGAGCGGCCAATGCAAAAGGTGTCATCGGTTCCTCGGCAATCAAGGTATTTGGCTATAATGGAGCAGCAACAGGACTGACTGAATCGCAGATCAAAGCACTGGGAATGAATATAAAATATAATATTGTCAGGGTCATTCTTTCTGATAAGGTGGGGTTGATGCCGGATGCTGCACCGATGCATTTTAAACTGATTTTTGAAGTTCCGACAGGGCGTAT
>QKDK01000254.1 GCA_003252135.1 Clostridia bacterium | reverse complement strand
GTTGAAATGAAGCAGTTCTGTTATGAAACACTGTTGCTCTTCAATTTTCTTACGAACCGTAAAATGACATACAAAGAACTGTATCGATGCAATACGGATCTGCCGCAGATTGAAAAAGCAGTCAAAAAAGAGCTGAATCAGGTCTATTTTAACTTTCAGGAGCATGAAAAACTTCATCATTCTTACATAAGAGAAAAACAGGAACTGGAATGTATACGAAGAGGGGATCTGGAAGGAATTCATGAACTATCCACTGAAATCTATGAAGGAGATTTCGGAACCCTGTCGAAAAACCCATTGCAAGCCATGAAGAATATTGCGATTTCCGGAATAACGCTGTTTACCAGAGCTGCGATTGAAGGAGGACTGTATCCGGAAGAAGCATTTTCCATTAGTGACAGTTATATTCTGCAGATCGATACAGCAGCAACCATTTATCAGACAGAGGCGCTTATGACAGAAGCAGAGTATGAGTTTGCGAAATGTGTTCGGGATCTAAAACTGACAAAGAGCAGCAATGATCTGATCGAAGATGCGAAGAGCCTGATTTATAAAAGTCTGCACAGCAGGATCGTGAACAAAGAGATTGCGGGAAAGCTGCATGTTTCACCGGAGTATTTATCCAGTCTTTTTAAAAAAGTGGAAGGCGTGACCATGAACGAGTATATCATAAGTAAGAAGATACAGCAGGCTGAGAATCTTCTGATCTACTCGGAGTACACCATTGAGGAAATCGGATTTTATCTGGGATTTTGCTCACAGAGCCACTTTGGAAAAACATTTAAGCGTATTAATCATCTGACTCCGAATGAATACCGGGAACGCAATAAAAAGAAAGAATTTCGGACACAGGAATAGATTGTTAAAAAATATACAACTTTATCAGGCAAGATAATCAAATGTTGTGGCAATTGCATACATTTGATTTATCTTGCTTTATTTTATTGTACGAAATTACTCAAAGAGATTAAGAAAGTGACTATATAATTAAGAAAGTGATATACAATATGCCCTCAATACGATAAAATAGAGTCATCAAAACAATACATGGCAATAAGAGAAATGTAGCACATGATTGCACGAGGGCAAAAAGATGGTAAGTAAAAATGTGATATCAACACGTGAAATAGGAATAATAGAAAAAGAACTTCACGGGCAGTTCATAGAATTCCTGGGCAGCTGTATCTATGATGGAATATGGGTCGGTGAGAATACGGATATTCCCAATGTAAATGGAATCAGGAAGAGCGTGGCAGATGCACTGAACGAACTGGAACCCCCGCTTCTACGATGGCCGGGCGGGTGCTATGCAGACACTTATCACTGGAGGGACGGGATCGGAGACAGGAAGAAAAGACCTGTGACCTATAATGAGAACTTTGGAACGTACGAACCGGACACGAACCAGTTCGGACTGCACGAATTTATGGAAGTATGTCAAATGACCGGAGCAAAACCGTGGATCAATGTGAACAGAATGACCGGTTCTCCACAGGAGATGCGGGAATGGATGGAATACTGCAATCGCAAAGAAGGTACCGATCTCTCGAAAGAACGGGAAGAAAATGGCAGCAGGGAAAGCTTTGATGTTTCTTACTGGGGGATTGGTAATGAGGTCTGGGGAGGAGGCGGAACAATGACAGCCTCTGACTATGCAAATGATTATCGGAGGTTTTCTTCATCCGTACCAACGTTTGCATCCGCTAACGGACCATCGGAAGTTCCAATGAGATTGATTGCATGCGGACCGGACGGAAATAAACCAAAGGAACGGGTTCGGTGGACGAAAGATTTCTTTCAGGCACTGGCGGAATACAGAATGCCGCCGCTCTACGGTTACGATCTGCATTTCTACAATTGGAATATGAAGGAAGGTCAGACCAGTGAATCAGAATTCTCAAAACAGGAATGGTATGACGTGATCCATGGCTGTCTGGAGCTTGAAAATGTGATAAAAGAACAGCATGAACTGATGCAGGAAGGATTAAAACGGATTCCAAAGCCGGAAGGTTTCTTCCCGTATCCGGATAAAGGGTGCCGTCTGATTCTTGGTGAATGGGGCAACTGGCACAGACCGGCATTTTATAACAGACCGGCATTGTTTCAGCAGAGCACAATGCGTGATGCCGTCACGACCGCAATAAGTCTGGATATTCTTCACAGGAATTGCAACAAAGTGGCCGCAGCCTGTGTCGCACAAACGGTGAATGTATTAAATTCTCTTCTTATTACAGAAAAGGAGAAATGCATCCGTACACCGAATTATGACGTTTTTATGTTATATAAGGTTCATCGCGGAGCGATGGCTGTAGAGATAAAAAACATGGAATTACCGGATGAAGTCTTTTTGTTTGCATCTGTGAAAGATTCCATACTTAGTGTTAATCTTATAAATGCGAATTATGAAACTGCACAGAGCGTTTTTATGGCAACAGAAATACAAAGCTGCTTTATCAAGGTGGAATCCTTATACAGTGAACATCCTCAGGACTGTAATACATGGGATGATCCGGATCGCGTAAGGATACGAAGCGGGAAAAAGCCCGTCCTTGAGAACGAAGGGTATCGAATTGAACTTTTACCGGCGTCTGTTAATGTTTATCAATTTGAACTGCTGGTAAGAAAAACGGTTATTGGAGGATGAAAGGTATGAAAGCCACACTGAAAAAAATGAAACGATTTATACCGCTTTATCTTATGTTTTTACCGGGTGCTGCGTACTTATTTGTTAATAACTACATTCCGATGGCCGGGATCGTTTTAGCATTTAAGAAATACAATGTAAAACTTGGTATGTGGAAAAGTGAATGGAATGGATTAAACAATTTTAAGTTCTTATTTGCCACACAGGATGCCTGGGTCATAACAAGAAACACCATACTTTATAACCTCGCATTTATTATTGTAAATATGGTCGTCGGTATAATATTTGCGATTTTCATTTCAGACACCCTGAACAAAAAACTTCAGAAAGTATACCAGAGTGCGGTGCTTTTCCCGTTTCTTATGTCAGCTGTAATCATTGGATACATTGTTTATGCTTTTTTAAGTCAGGAAACCGG
>QKDK01000289.1 GCA_003252135.1 Clostridia bacterium | reverse complement strand
TTTGTGTTGAGCAGATTGGCCGCAATCAGTTCCTTCTTTCCGTCTCCCACTGCTTTTTCATATTTTTCCTCAAAATCGACCAGTTTTTCTTTCTCCACACCGCTATCGATCAGGAGATTTTTTACATCCGTCTTGTCTAGCTTCACTGGTTCAGGAATATCTTTTTTCTCTTCAATCAATTCGTTTAATTTTTCGTGAATAGATCTGACAGTTTCATATTCACACTCTTCCATCAGTGTTTCTTCAATCAGAGTCTGAAAGGTCTGTTTCTGTATATCGGCAGGTAACGGTATGTCGGCACCTAACAACATATCCACAAAATCAAACTGACTGTCTTCTGAGTTTTTTGTAAAATAAAGTACCGCATGAAGATCGGTGCTTCGTTCATTAAATGCAGGAAACAAAAACCCGTTTTCAGGTACACCAACGACCCAGTCCTGAATTCTTGCCTGAAATACACTTGTTACATCATTATAGCTCAGCCCTGGCTTCGACAGATTAACTGGGCAAATAGAACAAAGTATATAACTGTATACTTCATCCGATGCATCCTCCATGATACTATGATCCTTTCCTCTTCCAGGTACATCATAAGCCGCACAATGAAGCAGAATCAGATAGTTGCCTTCTGACTCATACGATGCGATCGTTTTATCATAAAACTGATCGATCAATGCTTCATCCTTCAGTTCACTGTTGCGCAATGATAAAAGAAATTCCTGCGTACCGCCTGTAAACTCAGCCGATATAGGAAATTCCATATTGATCAGATTTTTCTCAAGTCCTCCGCTGAGCGTTTTTTTAAATATTTCAAAATATTTGAATGTTTCTTCTTCCGGCAGATTTAAAAATGATTCTGTAAATTTTGATTTGATTTCTTTATTTGCATCCACATAACATCCGCATACCTTCGTTATAGAACTGTTCGCATGTGTGAATTGTTTTTTTATTTCTGCTATTTCACTTTTTAACATTGTAAACTCCTGCCTTTATAATATTATTATGATTACTGCACGCTTGTAATTTTTCAATAGTCATCAGTTTATATGTTCCAGGTTTTCCATATATCTGGCTGATATCCAATGGTTGCTTTGCTTCCGTTTCTTACGATAGGAGTCTTCAACAGCAACGGAACTTCGACTAACTTATCCAGCTGATCCTCTTTTGAAAGGTATTGAAACAAATGATAGGCAGCAGCTTCCTTGGTTTTAGGATCAGCAAGGAGTCCGATGTCACCTACTGCAGTGATGACACTTTTTAGCTCACCTTTGCTCATTCCTTTCTGCTTTAGGTCAATAAACTGCAGCAAAACCCCTCTTTCCTTAAAATACCGCTGTGCTTTTTTTGTATCAAAGCACTTCTCTGTGCCAAATATCTGCATTCCCATGTTTCCCTCCGTCCTGCTATTCCTTATTTTATATTTACACTGCAGCAGCTGTGTGAACTGTCATATTATGTAAGGTGCTGTCAGATGTCCTTTCATGGTAATCATGGCATTACCGCCTATTCTTATTTTGCCGTCTTTATCTATGAAACTGTAAATGTCAGATGGCTTTCCCATCACTTCACCCTGAATCAGATGATTCACCTCATTTTGCATATAAAAACCATTCTTCCACAAATAATATGTCAATGCTCCGTTTGAAGTACCTGTTGCTGCTTCCTCATCTATTCCGCATACTGGAGCAAAATTTCTGCAATGGACTTCAATGCTTCCATTGCTTTCTTCCTTCATGGTAAACATATGTACACCAATAACCTGATATTTTTGGGAAAGCTTAATGATCTCGTCACGATTCTGCAGGGCCCTGTTCAGGATCTTTATATTCTCAACAGGCAGTAATACATCGTCCAGCCCCGTAGATACAATGCAGGGTGAAAGCTCCATCGGACAATCTGTCAGGTCAAGTCCATAAGCTCGATAAAATTCCTGTGCTTCTTCCTTCGTAAAGCGATGCTTTTCCTGACCCTCTGTCATATCCATCCATATCTTGCTGTTCTCAACAGTTATCAAAAGAATACCTGCTTTAGTCACAGCATTGTAGTTTCCCTCCGGTAATGATTTTTCTTTATGAAGCACTGTAAATGCAGAAATAGTAGCATGTCCGCAGAGATCGATCTCTCCTGTCGGAGTAAAGTACCTCATATGAAATATCCCTGTTTCAATTTCCTTTACAAATACAGTTTCAGAAAAACGCAGTTCTGCAGCCACATACTGCATATATTCATCTGCCGGAATTGATTCTTCTTCAGCCAGAAGTACGACTCCAGCCTGATTACCGCAGAAATTTTTATCTGTAAATGCGTCTACTATAAAAGCTTCCATCCTGCACCTCCAAAAATATATGTAAAAATCCATGACCTGCTATAACTGCATCTTCCCTTCTATCTTATCAAAATCGATCAGCTTTTGCATTCCGTTCGCCAGATTAATACGTATCGATCCATATCCGCCGCATTTTTGTTCATCTGAATATTCAACAGATATAACAGGAAACAATTCCTCTTCTGTAAAATCTGCATGAGATTCTTTTGTAATAACCTGTGAAATCAATATATAAGGTTCATATCCGTATTGTTTTTCTCTTCTGATCTTCCCATATACGATTATGGAATTTTCGGAATCAGGATTGGTCATGCTACTGTGAAGCAGATCAATATCATCAAAACCATCAAATACAGTCATTGCCAGCTGCTTCTCCCGTCCGGTGAAATCATGGCCCTTTAGCACAATTGCTTTAGCATTATTTTTAGTTTTATGCAGGATGACTGTTCCATTATCCGGGAATCCGTAGGCTCCAAGAGTAAGCACCGCAGGTCTTCGATAGAATCTAAGCTTGTCTGCACGTATGATTCCATGTGCGACCGGAAAATCTGCAAGGCTGACTGCCTGCATCCAGTGTGTTTCCTTCGTCAGATCATAGTGAAAGAATTGTCTTCTATAGAGTACCCCCTGCATGTTACCGATCCAGAATGTCACATTACATTTTTCGTATTCGCCCTCCGGCAGATTTTGCAGTACATACTGCTGAGATTCTACTGCTTTATTCGGCGCTGATTCCCA
>QKDK01000099.1 GCA_003252135.1 Clostridia bacterium | reverse complement strand
AAAGAATAAAGATAGAAGATTTGAAACAATATTATGAAGATAAATTTGAATTCTGACATGTAAGCGCTTACAAAGTCTGGCCGCGGAAATAGAGCCTCCGCCCCAGACTTTGCGCTGTTTCTACGATAATTTTTTCGCGTGTTTTTCTGCTGTAAAAAGCTTGCAATGCGAAAAAAGTATGATATAATCTTGATTGGCGGCTCTACAGAAACGCTTTTTCAGCATGTTTTAAATGAATCATTAATTTGCATCGTATTAACTGATCAAAATAATTTGTTTAGAAAATGCATAAAAAGATAAATCAACCACAAATGTAGGGTTGGTGTAAACACAAATCACAGGAGGAAAGAAAATGGCAAAGTGGGTATATTTGTTCAAAGAAGGAAAAGCTGACATGAAAAACCTTCTTGGTGGAAAAGGTGCCAATTTGGCAGAAATGACAAATTTGGGATTACCGATTCCGCAAGGGTTTACAGTTACAACAGAAGCTTGTACTGACTATTACACACAGGGCAAGAAGATTTCTGATGAAATTCAGAAACAGATTTTTGATGCTTTAAAAGAACTTGAAGCAATTCAGGGCAAGAAGTTCGGAGATACTGAGGATCCGTTACTGGTATCCGTTCGTTCAGGAGCACGTGCTTCCATGCCTGGTATGATGGATACAATTCTTAACCTTGGACTTAACGATGTTGCAGTAGAAGGTTTTGCTAAGAAGACCGGAAATGCAAGATTTGCATATGACTCTTATCGTCGTTTTATTCAGATGTTCTCAGATGTAGTTATGGAAATGAGCAAAACATTCTTTGAAAGCATTCTGGATAAGATCAAAGAAGAAAAAGGTGCTAAATACGATACAGATTTAACAGCTGAGGATTTAAAAGAAGTTATTGCTAAGTATAAAGCAATCTATAAAGAGAAAATGGGTGCTGAATTCCCTCAGGATCCTAAGGTTCAGTTAATGGAAGCTGTAAAAGCAGTATTCCGTTCATGGGACAACCCACGTGCTATCGTTTACCGCCGTATGAATGATATCCCTGGCGACTGGGGCACAGCAGTAAACGTACAGGCTATGGTATTTGGTAATATGGGCAATACTTCAGGAACAGGTGTTGCATTTACAAGAAATCCTTCCACAGGTTCAAAGGGTATTTATGGTGAATACCTGATCAACGCACAGGGTGAGGACGTAGTTGCAGGTATCCGTACCCCTCTGCCTATCACAAAGCTTGAAGAAGATCTTCCGGATGCTTACAAGCATTTCATGGAAATCGCTAATAAACTTGAGAACCACTACAGAGATATGCAGGATATGGAATTCACAATTCAGGAAGGCAAGCTCTACTTCCTTCAGACCAGAAATGGTAAGAGAACGGCTCCTGCAGCATTACAGATCGCTTGTGACCTCGTTGATGAAGGCAAGATCACACCTGAAGAAGCAATCGCACGTATCGATGCAAAATCACTGGATCAGCTGCTTCACCCTGCATTTGATGTGAAAGCATTAAAAGAAGGTAAGGTTATCGGTGCAGCACTCCCTGCATCTCCTGGTGCAGCTGCTGGTAAAGTATACTTCACAGCTGATGAAGCAAAAGATCATCACAACGCTGGTGAAAGAGTTATTCTTGTTCGTCTTGAGACATCTCCTGAAGATATTGAAGGTATGCACGCAGCAGAAGGTATCCTTACAGTTCGCGGCGGTATGACATCACACGCAGCAGTTGTTGCTCGTGGTATGGGTACTGCATGTGTATCCGGTTGCGGCGAGATCAAGATCAGCGAAGAAGATAAATACTTCATCCTTGGCGGTGAGACCATTAAAGAAGGCGATTACATTTCCCTTGATGGTTCAACTGGTAAAATCTATCTTGGAGATATCAAAACAGTTGAAGCAAGCATCAGCGGCAACTTTGACCGTATTATGTCATGGGCAGACGGAATTCGTACATTAAAGGTAAGAACAAATGCTGATACACCGGCAGATGCTGCAAATGCAGTTAAATTCGGTGCAGAAGGTATCGGTCTTTGCCGTACAGAGCACATGTTCTTTGAGCCGGAAAGAATTCCGAAGATCCGCAGAATGATTCTTTCTAAGACTGTAGAACAAAGAGAAGAAGCATTAAATGGTCTGATTCCTTACCAGAAAGGTGACTTTAAAGCTCTTTACGAAGTAATGGAAGGACGTCCGGTTACCATCCGTTTCCTGGATCCGCCACTTCACGAATTCGTACCTACCGCTGAAGAAGATATCGCTGCTCTTGCAAAAGATATGGGACTCACCGTTGATGAAGTAAAAGCTACCTGTGATTCACTTCATGAATTTAACCCGATGATGGGACACAGAGGCTGCCGTCTTGCTGTTACTTATCCTGAAATAGCAAGAATGCAGACAAGAGCCGTAATGGAAGCAGCTATCGAAGTTAAGGCAGAAAAAGGCTTTGACATCATTCCTGAAATCATGATCCCTCTTGTTGGCGAAAAGAAAGAGCTTAAATTCGTTAAAGACGTAGTTGTTGCAGAAGCAGAAAAAGTAAAAGAAGAAATGAAATCAGATATCGAATACCATATCGGTACCATGATCGAAATTCCTCGTGCAGCTCTTCTTGCTGATGAAATCGCTGAGGAAGCAGAGTTCTTCTCCTTCGGTACAAACGACTTAACACAGATGACATTTGGTTTCTCACGTGATGATGCCGGTAAGTTCCTTGATGCTTACTACAAAGCAAAAATCTACGAATCAGATCCATTTGCAAGACTTGATCAGAACGGTGTTGGCCAGTTAGTTAAAATGGCTTCTGAAAAAGGCCGCAAAGTTAGATCAAATCTTAAACTTGGTATCTGCGGAGAGCACGGTGGAGATCCTTCCACAGTTGAATTCTGCCACAAGGTTGGTCTGAACTATGTATCCTGTTCACCATTCCGTGTGCCGATCGCAAGACTTGCAGCAGCACAAGCAGTGTTAAATAATAAGAAATAGTTGAAATTTCAACGTTTTTCGATAGTTTGACTTATGTTAGACTGTATTGAATAATAGCAAAGAAATAATTAGGCACCCTATCATGTAAAGT
>QKDK01000270.1 GCA_003252135.1 Clostridia bacterium | reverse complement strand
ATCTTTGAGACCATCTGACTGCCGGCATCGCTTTGAACCATAAGAAGCGAGATTCCCTTATCATCGTCCATTTCAGGCATTACCTTCTGTATGCCCCAGAAGTCAGCCAGTGTCAGATCGCTTTCTCTGCCGGCCTGTTTAAAACGGCAGGAATAGCAGGAGGGACGCAGCATAATATTTTTTCGGTACAACCACATATAAGTATTGTCGATGCTTTTTTGCACTGTTCTGGTATCATCATCATACGCAATCAGAACACAGGCATGTTTCCAGCCGAGCTTTTTATAACGGAAAGCAATGCGGGTGACTTTTTTACCAGCTGTAATCTCCTGACTGAGAACGTATTTCTTAAAAACCTTGGGAGATGGAACACCGTGGCAGATCAGGTCGATACAGAAAAGATGCTCATAAGGTTTTGAAAGATAGGCTTTCAGTCCGCTGATCTGACAGGGAGTTCCTGAAAACAGAACTTTTCTGCCCTGTGCCAGAAAAGATTCAGCCTGCTGGTATGCATTACCGATATAACTCTGCACATATTTAGAACCACGAAATTTTTTCAATTCGTCATTAGTCGTTGCATAATCATGAACGACCTGCATGGAATCGTTGTAACTGGCACCAAAAACAACACCGCCATCCTGCACGATATGCTTTGCTATTATGGTAAAGAGACCTCCGGAGGAGCTTAAAAAGCGTATCCGGTCGTTCCGGCTGTAACAGGCCAGGGCTTTCGGTTCGTGTGTCTGCGGCTTGTGATGAAGTATGGGACAGACTCTTACACAGGCATCGCAATCAATGCAAAGGCTGACATCAACAGCCGGATACCAGAAACCTTCCGAATCAGAATCCATGCTGATGCATTGCTTTGGGCAAATGGCAGCACAGGCCTGACAACCCGAACAGTCTTCATTATTCTTTATGGTGATCAAAGTTAATACCTCACTTTATATTAAAAATTAGGCAATGATGCATAATCATATATTGATTGTTGAAAGTTGTCAATGGGCAAAGAACATAATCGCAAAAAAGCAGATAAAAAGTCGTTATTGCGTGGTTCTTAACGCTCTTTGCTTTGAATTTACATACTGAGATGCTACAATCGAAGATAGAGAGTATTTTGCACAGAACTTTAAGAAAGAAGGAAAATGATCATGACGTATCAAGCGATTTTGGAAGCCACTGGCTGCCCTTATAAAAAAGAAGACTTTTTGAAAGAAAGCAGAACAGCAGACATCAGAGAGTATGGTGCGGCACAGGAGAACACCCCGGAAGAAAATACCAGGGCTGTGAATGAGGCCATACAGCATATGTCTGCAACAGGAGGAACGGTAATCATACCGCCGGGTGAGTTTTTAGTTTATACCTTGCGGCTCTTGAGTCATGTGAATCTCTGGCTGCAGAAAGGGAGCATTTTACGAGCGGCTAAAACAGAGATCAGGGATTTCTATCAGGAGCAGGAGAGTGAAGGGGGCAACTATGAAGAACCTGAGATCAACCTGTATGCAGGGATTCAGGATCATGGACATACATACCTGGCAAACAGCCTGATTTACGGAAAAGGCATTGAAGACGTAATGATCTATGGCGAAGGTCTGATCGATGGCAGCCGTATCAATCAGCAGGGAGAGATGGAGTTTGTGCTGCTGGGCGGAGATCCGGACTGGCCTTTGAAACGATCGGAAAGAGGGCACAGAGGGAGATGGTTCGGCAACAAAGCCATTGCTTTTGATGACTGTAAAAAGATGGCACTTTGCGATATTTCAATTGTTGCAGGCGGACATTTTGCTGTTCTGGCAACCTGTGTTACAGATATGCTGATAGACAGGATACTGATCGATACCAACCGGGATGCGCTTGATGTCGACTGCTGTCAGAATGTTACGATAACCAACTCTACCTTCAATTCCCTGACGGATGATGCAGTAGTTCTAAAAGCATCTTTCGGAGGGGGCAGATATATGCCGCTAAAAAATGTACTGGTCGAGGACTGTATGGTATGCGGATTTGACTGCGGCTCTGTTTATCGCGGAACATTTACACAGGATAAGCTGATTGCAACAGATCGCTGCGGCCCGACCGGACGTGTGAAACTGGGAACAGAGTCTACCTGCGGGTATGAATGTGTCACTGTTCGAAGAGTACATTTTAAGCGATCCAGAGGCTTTGCACTGGAAGCTGTCGACGGTTCTGATTTAAGTCATATTATTTTTGAAGATTCATTCATGGAGGATGTGAGCAGTTCTCCGATCTATATTAGAACCGGCGACCGAGGCAGATTTCCGGTCACGGGAAACAGCAGAATGGAACATTTTCCTGTACCAGATAAAGAAAAGAGCAATGTCAGGCTGGATCATACCGAGTGGATACTGCCGTCGGATAATGAATACACAAGGTATCCTGCGAAACGTTATCTGCCGTCTTATCGATATACAAAGAACATTCAGCGCATGGGAAGCCTGCCTTTTTTCATTGTTGATCAAAACGAGCCGTGTCAGATCAATCAGGCTAATTATTATCAGGAAGGCGACACTTATTATGAGATGAAATTTGATCAGGACAAAGCAGAGTATGTTCCGGATAAGAATAAAACGATCAGAGCTTCTGATCTTGTTCTGTATGCCAATGCCAGCGGCAGCAGTGAAATAGCTTCAGTCCATGATATCAGGATCAGAAATATCACGGTGAAGAATGCAGATCCGAGATATCCGATCGAGATCATGGGCCTGATGGGCAGCCCGGTCAGAAATATATGGATCGAGAATATAAATGTTGAGTATCGTGGAGGACTGAACCTGAAGGAAGCCTGTCTCCAAAGGCAGGTGAATACGAATTGGAGCTATGATGCGGGCGGTACAAAAAAGTCAGTTCAGACATTGCCGTGGCTGATCAATACTTTTTTTGTCAAGCATGAAGCGCTGCTTCCGAGAATGGTCTGGAACAAAACATCAAGCGAATGGGAGCAGGAGCCTTTTCTTGTACCTGAGGTACCAGACGTATACCCTGAACCAAGCAATTTCGGTATTCTTCCGGCTTACGGACTGTATGCCAGGCATGTTGAAAACCTCTGCCTTGATAACATAACACTGACTTATCAGACAGAGGATACGAGATATCCGGTCGTTCTTGACGACATTACAGGCGGTCACCTGACTGGCTGTAATGCAATGCATACAGCGCAAAAGCAGGAAGTCGTACTGGTGAAACAGCATTTTAAAAGGCCGGCAGGTTTTGAATATGTTCAGGGATACCCTTACAGCAGTACCAGTGTATCTGATTTTATAATAGATAAGGAGATATCTTATTGTGTAAAAGAGATAGAAGCTCCTTCGCCGGGCACACCTTCTGACTGGCTGTATCCATATCCGACAGCTGCGACAGAGGAAAATGGTTACAAAGAAGAAGAACCTGTGACAGATACTTCCCTGCTTCAGACAGTCTATCGTCCGTTCTTCCATCCGGTGGCGGAACAAAGAGTGAAAGCGGGAGAATGTATGTCGTTCTATATAACAGCAAGACAGCCGGCATATGAAGCAACACAGCAGGAGGCTGAAAGCAAGATTTATAATGAAACGGTTAATTCAAGTGAACTGCTTGTAAAGGGGATTGCATCTCCCATGGCACTGCTTTGCATGGAGAAACCACAGAATGCGGTATGCAAAACGGATAATTTCGCACCCGGAGTCCCTGTTTTATTTCAATGGGAAACTACTGCAGCAGATGCAGGCACAAAGCCGCACAGGCTGATGCTGACAGCGGATGACAAAATCACACAGATACATATGAGTGTTGATCTATATGTCGACACCGTATAAAAAGATACAAAACAATGTCATAATAAAGGAAAGTAACACAAAATTTAACTAAACTTCAACTTTTATTTTACAATAGCATATGCTACAATACTGATATGGCTAAATTATAAGTGCAGTGATCATGAAAGCCAACGAAACTTTGCGTATTTTACGGCTTATGAACATATGATCAGGTCTGCATGACCTTAGCTGACTGCATGAACAGTTGCAGTATAATACAAAGGAGGTAGTATATGAAAAAGTTAAAATCACTATTTTTATGCGCTGCATTGATTATCTCAATGCTTGCAGTTCCGTCAGCAAATGCAAGGGCTGCTGTCTCAGATGACATCGTTATATTATATACGAACGATGTGCACTGTGCGGTTGATGCATCGGGTACATCATTAGGCTATGCGACCGTAGCAGCGTATAAAAAAGCTATGCAGTCAGAGAACAGCTATGTTACACTGGTCGACTGCGGTGATGCGATCCAGGGTGCGGCAATTGGAACATTATCAAAAGGTTCCTATATTGTTGACATTATGAATCAGACCGGATATGATTTCGCAGTTCCCGGAAATCATGAGTTTGATTATGGCATGGATCAATTCTTAAATGTTATTGTTCCGGCTGCAAATTACAAATATCTTTGCAGTAACTTTACATCACTTGCTACAGGTGAAACGGTTTTTGATCCTTACACGATTGTATCCTACGGTGATGTGAAAGTTGCATATATAGGTATTGACACACCGGAGGCATTTTCTAAATCTACTCCGAAATATTTCCAGGATGCATCCGGTAACTATATATACTCTTTCTGCGAAGGCAATGACGGTCAGGATCTTTATGATGAAGTACAGACGAATATCGATGCTGCACTTGCCGACGGAGCTGACTATATCGTAGCCATTGCACATCTTGGTATTGATGAGCAGAGTTCTCCGTGGACTTCCAAAGAAATCATCGCCAACACTACAGGTCTTGATGTTGTGCTTGACGGACATTCGCACAGCACCATCGATTGTGACGGAGTAGAAGATAAGGACGGCAATACAGTCATTCTTTCATCTACTGGAACCAAACTTGCCGCAATCGGAAAACTTACCATTGAGCAGGATGGAACTGTATATACAGAGCTTATCAGTGATTACACAGAGAGTGATACAGATACAGCAGAATATATTGCGTCAATTGAAGCGCAGTATGCGGATCTGTTAAATGAGGTAGTTGCAACGACAGATGTCAGACTCTGCATTATTGATCCGGCAACCGGCACACGTATGGTCCGCAGTCAGGAAACGAATCTTGGTGATCTTTGCGCTGATGCGTACAGAATAACATCGGGTGCAGATATCAGCTTTGTTAATGGCGGCGGAATCCGTGTTGACGTTGAAGAAGGAGAAATAACATATAATGAAGTGATCAATGTTCATCCATTTGGCAATGCGCTCTGTGTTGTGGAAGCAACAGGTCAGGAGATCATTGATGCACTCGAGATGAGTTCAAGACTTGTCGGAGTTGGCGAGAACGGCGGATTCCTTCAGGTTTCCGGTCTGAAATATACGATCAACACAGCAATTCCTTCTACCGTTGTTACAGATGATAAGGGAATGTTCGTTGAAGTATCAGGAGAACGCAGAGTCAGTGATGTCATGGTTCTTGACAGTGATTCTGGTGAATATGTTCCGATCGATCTTATGGAGACCTATAAGCTTGCTTCTCATGATTATATGCTGAAAAATGCCGGCGACGGTATTAACATGTTTACTGATAATGTAATCCTGCAGGACAGTGTAATGATCGATAATCAGGTTCTGATCACTTACATTCAGGATTATCTCGGCGGTGTAGTTTCAGCTGACTATTCCAATGTATACGGTGAAGGCAGAATTACAATCATTGATGATGCAACGGCAGCAGGCGGAACAGATACAGAAGCAGCTGGCGGCGATACAGAAACAGCCGATGCAGGAGCAACAGATGAAGTTCCTGTCACAGGTGATACATCACTGCCTTATGTGGCAGCAGGTCTGGTGATCTTGTCAGCAGCAGGAATCATAATGGCAGGAAAGAAGAGAAAACAGGCATAATGTCAAAGCCTTAGTGTATGTCTTTACAAATGGGCTGATAAAAACACTCTAAAATGAAAGGGCTGTGAAAAGATGATTTTTCATTTTTTCACAGCTTTTTTTCGAGCGCACCCGGCAGATGAAAGCATGCAGTTAAAAATAATAATTGACTTTTATCCAGAGATAGACTAACATAATTGCATAATGATAATGAGAATCAATATCATATTAAATAAACAAACGCAGGAATGGAGGCATATATGACAGATATCATTCTTATTGTATTACTGGTTCTAATAGTTGCAGGAGTCAGTTTTTATCTGATCAGGCGTAAAAAAGCAGGAAAGAGCGGCTGTGGCTGTTCCGGAGGGTGTGCAGGCTGTTCAGGAAGCTGTATGGGAACACTTGACCGGAAGAAATAATTATTATGTTGCTGGGGCAAAAAGCTGCACCAGGCTGTCTTGAAGTATTTTTCTGGAAGAATCTAAATATTTTCAAAGTTCTTGAATATATTCTATGAATTTAGTGCAATCGTCCATTGATTCAAAAATAAGTGTGTGCTATTATAGTCGGAGTAAATTATGACAAATCAAGGTACAGGCAGTATAGTACATTGAAGCACATTACAGGAGGAATACATGGAAAAGTCAAAGGTTTATTTTACTGATATGAGGACGTCATTTCGGGAAAACCTTCCCCAAAAGCTTGAACGTCTGATTCGTGAGGCCGGGATAGAAAAGATTGACTTTGCAAAGAAGTTCGTTGCAATTAAAATGCATTTTGGTGAACCGGGCAATCTTGCTTTTCTAAGACCTAATTATGCAGCAGTCGTTGTTGATGTGGTAAAATCGCTTAACGGTAAACCGTTTCTTACAGACTGCAACACTTTGTATACAGGCGGAAGGAAAAATGCGCTGGATCATCTGGATGCAGCTTATAAAAATGGTTTTTCACCGTTCCAGACAGACTGTCACGTTGTCATTGCCGATGGCATCAAGGGTGCGGACGAGAGCTATGTACCGGTAAAAAATGGCGAGCTGATCAAGGAAGCAAAAATTGGCAGGGCAATCATGGATGCTGATATTATTATCAGCCTTTCGCATTTTAAAGGACATGAAGCAACCGGATTTGGCGGAGCGCTTAAAAATCTTGGCATGGGCTGCGGTTCACGGAGCGGAAAGATGGAAATGCATAATGCCGGTAAGCCTCAGGTTCTTACAGACAGATGCACCGGCTGCGGAAGATGCATAAAAGTCTGTGCGCATGATGCTCCTTCTGTATCCGGCAGAAAATGTACCATTGACCTGCAAAAGTGTGTCGGCTGCGGGCGCTGCATCGGTGTATGTCCTGTGGAAGCTATACGGATGCTGGATTCCGAGACAGATGATCTGCTGAATAAAAAGATAGCCGAATACAGTCAGGCAGTATGCCAGGATCGGCCGAATTTTCACATCAGTCTGATCGTTGATGTTTCTCCAAACTGTGACTGCCATTCTGAAAACGATATTCCTATCATTCCCAATATCGGCATGTTAGCATCCTTTGATCCGGTAGCACTTGACAAAGCCTGTGCGGATCTGTCCAATGAACAACCGGTCGTAAAGGGAAGTCAGCTGGAAAGGAATCTGAAAAAACTTCCCGGAACAGAAGGCAGACAGGATCATTTCTGCGCTTCGGCACCGGGAACTAACTGGAGAGTGGGACTGGAGCATGCACAGAAGATCGGACTCGGCAGTATGGAATATGAGCTGATATCGATCGGAACTTTATAGCAACAAAGGAACTTTTGTACATGCAGTAATTTTATTGCATTTAATGGTATATACAGAAAATTTATATGCGTAATGATGGAGGAAGCTAATGAACGAGTTTTTGCTAAGCATCAGTGAAAACGGCAAGTATTTTATGAAGGATAACAACCCCTTTTTCTGGCTGGGAGACACAGCATGGCTGTTATTCAGAAAGTGCAGCAGAGAAGAAGCATGGCAGTATCTAAGAAACAGAAAAGAGCTTGGGTATAATGTTATTCAGGTTTCACTGATGCACGCCCATCCGAAAGCGGTTACAGACGGGGGAGCATTTTATAAGGACGAAGATCTGTATTCTGATGAATACTGGAAGCTATGCGACGATATCATCGAAATGGCAGAGGAGCTTGGGCTTTTTATGGGCCTGCTTCCGGCCTGGGGATCATTTGTTAAGAACGGTGTGATCACCACGGAAAATGCCTCTGCATATGCCATGTATCTGGCTGACAGATATCGTAACAGAAAAAATATCATATGGATCATCGGCGGGGATGTCAGAGGCGATGCCGGGATGGATACTTTTCGACTTCTTGCAACGACTCTGAAAAATGAAAACCCTGATAGGCTTATGACCTTCCATCCCTTTGGGAGAACAGCATCCTCGCTCTGGTTCCATGAGGATCCATGGCTTGACTTTAACCTGTTTCAGTCCGGCCATAGAAGGTATGACCAGAGAACACTGGACGAATGGGATGATAATACAAGCACGGAAGAATATTTTGGCGAAGATAACTGGAGGTATGTGGAACGGGATCATGAAAATGCTGTAAGCAAACCGACACTGGATGCTGAACCTTCCTATGAAGGAATTCCGCAAGGGCTGCATAATGGGAAAGAGCCGTACTGGGAAGCCTGGGATGTCAGAAGATATGCATACTGGTCGGTATTTCAAGGCGCAGCAGGGCATACTTATGGAAGCAATTCTGTTATGCAGTTCTTTCGTTCTGCAGAACTAAAAGGAGCTTTTGCCGTAAGAGAAGACTGGCAGGAGGCGCTGCACAGTGAAGGTGCCGGACAGATGCAGCATCTGAAGGATCTGATGTGCAGTGTTGATTTTATTCATGGAAGACCAAGAGAAGATCTGCTTTTGTTTGGACAGAGAGAAAGATATCACAGGATCAGTGTATTTGCCGGTGAGGATTATATTCTTTGTTATGTCTATTCAGGAGATTCGTTTGCTCTTGATTTGTCCGAATATAAAGATAAGAAAATGGATCTTTACTGGATGAGTCCGCAGAGCGGAGCATACAGCTATATTATGTCTGTCAGCAATCAGGAATCCATCAAACTTCGTCCGACACGCAGAATGGGAGATTCCTGTGACTGTGTACTGGTATGCAGGACATCCATTCAAGGGAAAAAGGTATAAAATGAGTTTGTGCCTCGCGTGTTAACGTTAGTTCAAACTTAAATATGCGCAAAATCAGCGCAGGAATGAGGAAAAGATGAATATATTTCAGCCTAAAATTCTGAAAACTCTGAAGACATATACGAAAGAACAGTTTCTTAAAGATGTTATAGCAGGTATCATTGTTGCAGTCATTGCCCTGCCCTTATCGATAGCACTTGCACTTGCTTCCGGTGTCAGACCGGAGCAGGGACTTTATACCGCAATTATTGCAGGATTTGTGATTGCGATGCTTGGCGGCAGCCGTGTCAATATCTCGGGGCCGACAGCTGCTTTTGCTACCATTGTGGCTGGCATTGTTGCAACAAAGGGACTAGACGGTCTGATCATCGCTACGATCATGGCAGGTATTATACTGATCATCATGGGTCTGCTGCGCTTTGGAAGTCTGATCAGATTTATTCCCTATACGATAACAACAGGGTTCACTGCCGGTATTGCGGTTACGATCGTCATCGGGCAGGTCAAGGATTTTTGCGGTATGAGCTTTACAACAAGACCTATTGAGACAAAAGAAAAAGTGGAAGCGATTATCTCGAATCTTTCCACTTTTCATCTGCAGGCATTTCTGCTTGGCGTTTTATGTGTGCTGATACAGGTTTTCTGGCCTAAGGTAACAAAGAAGGTTCCCGGATCACTGATCGCTATTCTGGTCAGCATCGCTGTGGTAAAGGTGTTCCATCTTGAAGTCAATACCATTGGCAGCTTGTATGAAATCAGCAACAAGCTTCCGGTATTTCACTTCCCCGGTATTGATTTTAAAAATGTCAGTGATCTTCTGCCAGATGCATTTACCATTGCCATGCTGGCAGGGATTGAATCTTTGCTTTCCTGCGTGGTCTCTGACGGTATGATCAACGGCAGGCACAATCCGAATACCGAGCTGATCGCACAGGGAGCAGGAAATCTGCTTTCCGGTCTGTTTGGCGGTATTCCTGCGACCGGCGCAATTGCCAGAACCACAGCAAATGTTAAGAACGGCGGACGTACTCCTGTCGCCGGCATGGTGCACGCAGTCGTATTGTGCCTGATTCTTGTACTGCTCATGCCATATGCATCCATGATTCCCATGCCTGCAATCGCAGCCATCCTGTTTGTAGTTGCATATCACATGAGTGAATGGCGCCATTTTGTCGATCTTATCAGGACAGCACCAAAAAGTGATATTCTGATACTGTTAGTTACCTTTATACTGACCGTTGTTTTTGATCTTGTCATTGCAATAGAAATCGGTATTATACTGGCTGCACTGACCTTTATGAAGCGCATGGCGGATACGACACAGGTGACCGGATGGAAATATCTTGCAGATGAAAAGGAAAATCAGGAAGATCTGATGCTGAAGGCGGTGCCAGACAATACACTTGTATATGAGATCGATGGCCCCATGTTTTTTGGCGCAGCGGAGAAATTCGTTAATATTCCGATGGACAAAAGTATCAATACCATCATATTCCGAATGCGCGGTGTGCCGGCCATGGATGCAACAGGGCTGCGCTCACTTGAAAAGGTAAAAAGCAAATGTGAAAAGAATGAGATCAACCTGCTGCTTTCCCATGTCAGGGAGCAGCCGATGGCAGCCATGAGAAAAGCCGGCTTTGATAAAAAGATAGGAGAAGAGAACTTCTGTGAAAATATTGATGCTGCACTGTCAAGAGCCAGAAGTCTTGCTTTGGAAAGCGGGGGAAATACTGTAAATAATGCTTGACAAAATTATAATGTAATTATAAAATATTCATGAATTATTTATTAAAAATTTCATGAAAAGGGGAACAAAGATGAAGCAGAGAAGTATTGCGACAGCGATTATTTTATCGATTGTAACATGTGGTATCTATGGGTTATACTGGTTTGTATGTTTGAACAACGATGTAAATACAATGAATGAACAACCGGGAACTTCAGGTGGCATGGCTTTGTTATTGACTATCGTTACATGTGGTATTTATGGATGGTACTGGGCATATAAACAAGGCGAGAAGGTTGAAGCCATCAAAGCAAAAAGAGGTCTTCCATCAAGTAATTCCGCAGTTCTTTATCTTGTTTTATCAATCGTTGGTCTTAGCATTGTAGCTTGGGCAATGATGCAGAACGAACTGAATAAAATGATGTAATATTGAAAGACTGTCGTTTGAACGGCAGTCTTTTTTTGCAGTGAAAACAGCAGATTCTGCTTATGGTACAAAACTGGTTGCGAAATATACACACATGATTGACGATTTTAAGGAATCGTGATAGACTTTACTTTGTGCGTTTGCTCCTGAAAACGCCGCGTTTATCACGGTTCTTTATTATTATTTACCAGTTAGAAGATATTATTAATAGAAGTTCACACTTTTTTCGCAAAGTATGAGTACAATGGCATATGACAGCGCGTCTGAGAGCGCGTGCAAGAAAGGGAAGAGAACAAGCAAGGAGGAGAAAAAGTTGATTGAAGTAAAAGGTCTGGTTAAAAAATATGGGGATCATGTCGCGGTTGACAATCTAAACTTTTCCGTTGACAAGGGAC
>QKDK01000200.1 GCA_003252135.1 Clostridia bacterium | reverse complement strand
ATTCACGATTACCTTCATTTTCCGCTTTATGCAGAGTACATGTACTGTAGATCAGTGTCCCGCCTGGTCTGATATATTCTGCTGCATTTCTTAGAATCTTCTTTTGCAGCAGACATAGTTCATCCTGCTGTTCTCTCGACATATTATACTTGATATCAGGTTTTTTGCCAATGACCCCTGTTCCTGAGCAGGGAAGATCTGCAATAACAATATCTGCCTTTTCTTTTGCATCTGCATCGAACAATGAAGCGTCAGCAATCTTTAATGATACGTTTTTATATGAGCTGCGGATCAGGTTCTCCCGAATCAGATTGATCTTGTATTCCGATATGTCCCTTGCTTCAACGGTTCCTGTTGCCTGCTCCTGACAGCAGATCAGCTCTGCAAGATGCAGTGATTTCCCTCCAGGTGCGGCACACAGATCAAGAACAGTTGAATTATTATGTACATCAGCCGCAAGTCCCACCATCATAGAGCTTTCATCCTGCACTGTGATCCACCCTTTTTGAAAGGCAGTAATTTTATCCAGACTGTCATAACCCAAAAGGTATAAAGCCTTATCATAATATGCACCCGGTAAAACCTGCACCATATCCTCCAAAAGCTGCTGCAAGACAGCCTCTTTTGAGCACTTTGATTCGTTAATACGCACAGTCAATGGAATATCTTTGTACTGTGCCGCAAGTATCTTTTCTGCTGTATCAGTACCATATTCTTTCAGAAACTGTGCGGCCAGCCAGACCGGTGTCGAATATTCAATACTTAGACGCTGACAGTTGTCTTTTAGTTCATGAAAATCAAACAAACTTTCTTTTTCTCTGAGTACAGTCCTCAGTATTCCGTTAACAAACCCTGATAATCCCTGCAATCCTCTTTTTTTCACGATTTTGACTGCTTCATTGCAAACAGCAGAATCCGGTATTGCTTCCATATAATATATCTGGTAGATGCTCATTCGTAAAACAGCACGAATGAGCGGTTTCATTCGTGCAACTTTTGTTTTTGATAATTGATCAAGCACATAATCTATCGTAAGAAGACGTTCTACTGTCCCGCTTACCAGTCTGCTTACAAAAGCACGCTCCTGTTTTGTCCAGTCGGAATGCTCTTTCAGGCAAATCCCAAGAACAATATGCCCCGGTTTTTTATGATCTGTTATATCTTCCAGACAATCAGCTGCTGCTTCCCTTGTCGTTATCGCTTTATTCATTATTAACCTCATTCTTGCGCTGATTCTTGCGCATTTCAAGTTTGAACGAACGGTGACGCACGAGGCACAAACTTGCCTATGAAAGAATCTTATGATTCTCTCACATTTCCAAACATGATGCTGCTTTATGGCATCACAAATTACGAGTAAAGAACAAGATATTCAAGCACTGAGAATATCGTAGTTTTTTTATACTTCCTTTGTGAAAATATCACCAGTTTTCATTGCATTACCACGTAAAAACTCTGCTGCAGTCATTCTTTTCTTTCCCTGCAGCTGAAGTTCGGTGATACAGAGAAGTCCGGAACCTGTCTGGATCCTGATCTCATTCTTTGTGATCTCAGCTACGGTTCCGGGCTGGATACCGTTTTCCTTTTCGGGATTCATACTGTGGCTAACCCAGAATTTAATGTTCTTCCCATTCCAGAAAGAATAGGCACACGGCCATGGATTCAGACCTCTGATATGCCGTTCAAGCACAATTGCCGGCTGCGTAAAATCAAGATTACCAAATGTTTTGTCCAGTATCTTTACATAGGAGGAAGCATCATTATCCTGCGGTTCTCTTGCTGCAGTACCTTCTTCGATCTGTTTTAGTGCCAGTAAAAGCGCTCGTCCGCCGGCTGCCGCAAGTTTATCGTGAAGTGATTCCCCTGTCTCATCCGGTGCGATCAGAACCTCTTCCTGTAAAATCATATCTCCGGTATCAATACCAGCTTCCATGTGCATAATCGTCACACCTGTTTTTTCTTCTCCATTCAGAATTGCCCACTGAATCGGCGCTGCTCCACGATACTTTGGCAGCAGAGAGGCATGTACATTAATACATCCATAAGGCGGCAGCTCAAGCACCATTTTGGGCAGGAACTGTCCGAAAGCAGCAACAATGATCATATCAGGTGCAAGCTCCTGCAATTTTTCAAAAAAGCCCTCTTCTTTTATACGTTCCGGCTGGTAAACCATGATTCCATGCTGTAATGCAAGCTCCTTGACAGGTGATTCTGTCAATTGATTGCCTCTGCCCTTTGGTCTGTCAGGCTGTGTTACAACCGCTATAACTTCATGCTCTGAATGCAACAATTCATCAAGTATGGTCGCTGCTATCTGTGGTGTACCCATAAATACAATTCGTTTCATTTACAGCTCCTCTTCTTCCTCCACATCGGAGTCCATCAGTTCACCTGTCATAAGATCTGTATACAGAACACCATTCAGATGATCTATTTCGTGACAGAAGGCTCTCGCTGTCAGCTCGGTGCCTTCTACAGTAAAATACTCCATATTGATATCCTGTGCGCGCACCTTGACATAATTGGGCCTTTTTACGATTCCAACCTTACCGGGCAGGCTCAGACACCCTTCTCCGCCAGTCTGTTCTCCTGATACTTCAATAATTTCCGGATTGATCAATATGATAGGCGAATCACCCTCCGGTGAAGTATCAACAACCGCCAGTCTCTTTAAAATACCGACCTGCGGTGCAGCGAGCCCCGCTCCGCCTTCCTCATACATAGTGTCAAGCATGTCATTGATCAGGGTAATCAGTTTTTGATTCACTTCCGTCACTGGTTTTGACTGCTTAGTCAACACCTTATCCCCAAATTTTCTTATGTTTCTTATAGCCATTTCTATCATCCTTTCTGTCATACATATACAGTTATTCACATGTGTTAGCAAGTACATTACAAAAGCTGCATTTCAAAGCTGTATTTCAAAGCTGCAGGCCCAAAAATTGTGATCCATACATCGGTGACCAATATGAAATATCCTTGTTATGATTTAAAACTTTGACCGATCATAGATTCATTGGGTCAAAATCAAATTGAACCGATACATTACCAAATCGTCCGTCATCCTTTATTTTCTGTTCCAGATGATCTTTTAATTTTATCAGCGT
>QKDK01000264.1 GCA_003252135.1 Clostridia bacterium | reverse complement strand
CTGCCCTTGAATGTAAAAGAAGGCATTATCCAGAAAGCTCTTGTAGAGCCAATTGGATGTTCTGGTATGACACATTCTGCAGCTATGGCAGCTGAGATTCTTCCGGGTCTTACTGTTTTAGAAGCAATGAATACAGACCTTGTTTGTGATGCTATCAACACAGCAATGAGAGAGCTGGCTTTACAGATCATTTACGGACGTACCCAGAGTGCTTTCTCTGAAGACGGACTTCCGATCGGCGCTGGTCTTGAAGATCTTGGAAAAGGTCTCCGCAGCCAGGTCGGTACCATGTATGGAACCCTGAAAAAGGGACCTCGTTACCTTGAAATGGCAGAAGGTTATGTTACAGGTATTGCTCTTGATGCTGAAGACCAGATCATTGGATATCAGTTCGTCAGCCTTGGTAAGATGACTGACTTTATCAAGAAGGGTGATGATCCGACAACAGCTTATGAAAAATCAAAAGGTCAGTATGGCCGTGTTGAAGATGCTGTTAAGATCATTGACCCGAGAAAGGAATAGGAGGAAACTAACATGCCTTTGTTTGAATCATATGAAAGAAGAATAGATAAGATCAATTCTGTACTGAATAGCTACGGAATTGCTTCTATAGAAGAAGCAGAAAAAATCTGTAAGGATGCAGGACTTGATGTATACGAGCAGGTCAAGAAGATTCAGCCTATCGCATTTGAAAATGCATGCTGGGCATACATTGCAGGTGCTGCAATCGCAATCAAAAAGGACTGCAGAAGAGCAGCCGATGCAGCAGCAGCTATCGGTGAAGGATTACAGGCTTTCTGTATTCCGGGTTCTGTAGCTGATACCAGAAAAGTAGGTATCGGACACGGTAACCTTGGAAAGATGCTTCTTGAAGAAGAAACAGAATGTTTCGCTTTCCTTGCAGGACATGAGTCTTTTGCAGCGGCAGAAGGTGCTATCGGTATTGCTGAAAAAGCAAATCGTGTTCGTAAGAAACCTCTTCGTGTTATCCTGAACGGTCTTGGAAAGGATGCAGCACTTATCATTTCCAGAATCAATGGATTTACCTTTATTGAAACACAGTACGACCCATATACAAATGAAGTTAAAGAAGTTTACAGAAAAGCGTATTCAACAGGACTTCGTGCAAAAGTTAACTGCTACGGTGCAAACGATGTCTGCGAAGGTGTTGCAATCATGCATAAGGAAAATGTTGATGTATCCATTACAGGTAATTCGACAAACCCTACCAGATTCCAGCATCCGGTTGCAGGTACCTATAAAAAAGAACGTCTGGAACAGGGCAAGAAATACTTTTCAGTAGCTTCCGGCGGCGGTACAGGAAGAACACTTCATCCTGATAATATGGCAGCTGGTCCTGCATCCTACGGTATGACAGATACTATGGGACGTATGCATTCAGATGCTCAGTTCGCTGGTTCCTCTTCAGTGCCTGCGCATGTTGAGATGATGGGGCTGATCGGTATGGGCAACAATCCAATGGTTGGAGCTACCGTAGCTGTGGCTGTTGCAATCCAGGAAGCATCAGATGCTGGCAAGTTCTAATTAAAAGATCACAGTCATATGTCATCTGTAAAATGTATGATGTATTTCAATTACAGGAAAAAAGGCACCCACAGGTGCCTTTTTCTTTACTTTTACAATACGTTATAATATAATAATCGTAATAAAGAAGCAAAGTATTCGATTATGAAAGATACGGGAAGGAGTAGCATGAATAACGAAGCAAAAGGCGGGAAAAAATTATCTGCAGATGAGATCGCTGTATTTTGTGATCAGCTTGCGATGTTATTAAACGGCGGTATTCCAATTTACGAAGGAACCTATATTTTATATAGTGAGATGGATGACAAAGCAACCAAAGAGGTATTAAAGAAGGTTGATGAGGCTTTAAAAGAGAATCTTCCGCTGCATGAGGCGTGCAAGAAAGCAGATGCATTTCCTGATTATATGATATATATGATCAGAGTCGGTGAGACCACAGGGAAGCTTGAGGAAGTGCTTCATTCACTATGTGCATACTATGAACGGGAAAGTATGGTTGCTGCTAGTATAAAAAGTGCGGTTGCTTATCCGGTCGTTCTGTTTTCCATGATGGCTGTTATTCTGCTTGTACTTGTGTGGAAGATCTTGCCATTATTTGAGAACATGTTTCGTGAGCTGAGTACAGATATCGCATCTGCAACAGAGGGAATGATGTCATTTGGCATGCAGGCCGGTAAAGTCATAGCAATTGTTACATGTACTGTTCTCATCATTGTTTTACTGATTATCCTTTGGTATCAGACAAAATCAGGCGAGCGTTTCATGAAGAAGTTTCTTGTGCATTTCAGACTGACCAAAAAACTTACTGTAAAGATTGCAATCGGTAAGTTTTTATCTTCCATGTCACTTATGATATCAAGCGGCATGAATATAACAGATGCTCTTGAGCTTGCACAAGAATCTACAGACAATAATGACATAAAAGAACGCATCATTAAATGCAGGGATCTATATGAAGCGCATAAACCGCTTGATGAAGCTTTACGAGAGACAAAGCTTGTTTTTGGCATGGAAGGAAGGATGCTCAGCGTTGCCACGAAGAGCGGATCAACCGATGTTATTTTTTCAAAACTAAGTGATCAGTACAACCAAAGCACGACTGCTTCACTGAATAAGATATCTTCCATGATCGAAACCATTATGGTAGTTGTCCTTTCCTTATTGGTCGGGGCAGTTCTTCTGTCAGTTATGCTTCCACTTGTAAGCATGATATCATCCATTGGCTGATATCGGAAGGGGTGATTTCTTTTGAAGAATTTTAAGCAAAAAAGAACAAAATATATTATGAAATCAGTCATTATGCCTGCAGTCATACTTGGTGTCATGATTTTTATCCTGTTCTTTGGTATAAACCGTTTTACTTTAATCAACAATGAACAGAACAGGATACTGACAGAGCAGTCATTGAAAAAAGCGGTAATTCAATGCTATGCAAATGAAGGAAAATATCCGTCTGATATAAGCTATTTGGAAGAAAATTATTATCTGGTTATCAACTACGACAAGTATTATGTGTATTATGACTGCTGGGCCGACAATGTCATGCCTGATATAGCTGTATACGAT
>QKDK01000142.1 GCA_003252135.1 Clostridia bacterium | reverse complement strand
CCAGGTTCACACCTGTGAGGGTTCGAGTCCCTCCATCCGCAATATAAAAAGGGGCTGTGAGAAAATGACAAATCATTTTTTCATGGCTCCCTTTTTTTATTTAAATTCTTTTGTATTTGTTTGCCTGATCTATATCCTGCACAAATCTTTGTGCATCTTCAATAAATTCTGACGGTATCGGAATATTGAGCACATGATCCTGAACTCCGTATCTTTGTCTGATAAAATATGATACCTCAATAAAGATGGCGGTGTCGATCTGTACAGTTCTGACATTACGGAACCTGTTCTTCCATCTGACATACTCTCCCATGACCCATGCATCATAAATACCCACATAAACCTCAGGAACGGATTTTTCCATTCTTTTTCTTGCTGCAATCGGAGAAAGGTAGGCAGCAAGTGAAACAATTACCAGTACAGCAAGCATCATTTCCGTGAACATGAGTGCATCTTCTGAATCATCAAAAGCAAAGATATCAAATAATACGATAAAAAGCACAAAAAACAATGAAATCACCAGCAGAATCGATTTGTTTCTTTTTTTCTGTTCTTTAATGATCTTTTCTGATTTTTCTTCTTTTTCATAATCTGAAAATACCCAATGTGCCAGGATCTTTTTCTCTTTAAATATTTCTTCAATACGCTTTGCGTCACGTATAAAAATAAAAAAACAAATAAAAAAAGTCAGGAATATCATAAGTCCTACCATAATCATCCAGTAATGATCATAATCATCCCTGATTACACCATAAAAAATCATAAATATTCCAACCAGACAAAGTATGACCGATGCAATGACCCAGCGTTTCATCATGTTCCTTTTCATAAAAAAGCACTCCTTTCACAAAAGCTTTTGATCAGAAAAGTTTCTTCTCTAAAATGAACGGATCCTGTGCAAAATTAAGTGCATGTTCAGCATCGATCCGACGCTTCAGATATAAATCATAAATAGCATCATCCATTCGTTGCATGCCCAGCTTTTTGCCGGTCTGCAGTACATTGTCGAGCTGATGCGTTTTACCTTCTCTGATCAAGTTCTTAATGGCTGGTGTTGCATGCATGACTTCAAATGCAGCAACTCGGCCAATGGTATCCTGAGTCGGTATTAACTGTTGTGATATAACTGATTCAAGCACTGAAGCAAGCTGTATTCTGATCTGCTGCTGCTGATGCGGAGGAAATACATCAATAACACGGTCAATGGTATTGGCAGCTCCTATGGTATGCAAGGTCGAAAAAACCAGATGTCCTGTTTCTGCTGCTGTGATTGCAATTGAAATTGTATCAAGATCCCTCATTTCTCCTACCAGTATGACATCTGGATCTTCACGCAGTGCTGCTCGCAGTGCCTGTGTATAACCGCCGGTATCAAGCCCGATCTCTCGCTGGTTCACGACTGCTTTTTTATGATAGTGAAGATACTCAATAGGATCTTCCAGTGTAATAATGTGAGAATAGGAGGATTCATTGATTTCATTGATCAAGGATGCCAGAGTAGTAGATTTACCGCATCCGGTCGGTCCGGTAACAAGAACAAGCCCTCTTTTTTTCTTGGTCAGTTCTACAATTGATTCTGGCAGTCCAATATCTGCCGGCAGCGGAATGGTCGTATTAACAAGCCTGATAACTGCCGCATAGGAACCTCTCTGTTTGAAAACATTCACACGATATCTTCCGTAACCAGGTATGGCGTAGGCAAAGTCTACTTCTCCATGCTGTAAAAATGTTGACTTGAACGGTTCTTTTAATATTGTTTCTATAAGTGCTGCAGCTTGATCCGGCATCAGTTTCGGATATTTCATATCCATCAGAATACCGTTTATCCTGATCTTTGGCGGTACACCAACGGTAATATGAAGATCTGATGCTTTCAGTTCCTTAGCTTCCTCCAATAGTCCTTCAATGGTCAACATAGTCTCTCCCCCTCAATATTATTAATCATTTTGTATCTTCGCAGCAAATATTGTCCCGACAGGTTTCCCGTCAAGCATATCATATAATTTTTCCGGATGCTCTCCATTTGCAATAATGACATGAACACCGCTTTCTACTGCAACCCTGGCAGCATTGATCTTTGTGATCATACCGCCTGTTCCGACACCGCTTAGAGAATCTCCTGCAACAGCTTCTATACTTTCGTCAATTTTTTCAACGACCGGAATAAATCTTGCATCTATATTCTCCTGTGGATTACTGTCATACAGACCGTCTATATCTGTTAAAATAACCAAAAGATCTGCTTTCAGCAAAGAAGCGGTGACTGCAGAAAGCATATCGTTATCGCCGTATACAATTTCATCGATTGCAACACTGTCGTTTTCATTAATGATCGGGATAACTTTATGTTCAAGAAGAGTTTCAAATGCATTGATTATATTTTGTCTGAATTTTTCATCTTCCGTTATCTCTTTTGTCAGAAGAATCTGTGAAACTATGTGACCGTACTGGGCAAACAGCTTATCATAAATAAACATAAGCTCACATTGTCCGACAGATGCAGCCGCCTGACTAAGGCGTATCTCTCTCGGGCGTTCCTTTAATCCCATTTTTGTAACACCTGCAGTGATAGCTCCTGAGGTCACAAGCACGATTTCTTTCCCCTGATTTTTCATATCACTTAGCGTCATGGCCAGCTGATCCATCCTTCTAAGATTTAATTTGCCAGATTTATGAGTCAGTGTCGAAGTTCCAACTTTTATCACGATCCGATTTGCTTTTTTTATCTGCTCATAATAGTTATTCATTACATTTACCCCGCTGTATTATATTCTATTTAATTTTACCAATTCCATAGAAATAATCAAGAGAAATAATCAAGAGAAATAACCAAGAGAAATAACCAAGAGAAATAACCTGTAATCCATATAAATAAAAAACATGATAGTGTCACCTTATACTTGACTCTATCATGGTAAAGCATTACTATGATACTATACAGATTGTAAGCGGTATTGGAAAGGAAGATTTTATGTATATCAGTAAATCACAGTCAGAGAAAACCGATGAGCTTTTTAAAGCTATATTGTCTTTAGAAAACCTTGAAGAATGTTACCGTTTTTTTGACGATTTATGCACAATTGGTGAGATTCATTCCTTCTCCCAAAGGCTTGAGGTCGCCA
>QKDK01000217.1 GCA_003252135.1 Clostridia bacterium | reverse complement strand
TGACTGGTTTCATTATATAAATTATTGTATGGTGACAGCGTTTACCCTTAGACCAAACGCCTTTGTTTGTCCAGAAAATCCAATGATAATTTGCATCACTTATACATATTTATAACATGCTACTCTTTGTCCATTTATATTGGCAACGACAGGCGGTTCTATACTGCACTCAGGTCTGCGTTCCGGACATCGTAAACAGAATGGACACCCAGAAGGTGTATGGATCGGACTTGGTACTTCTCCCTCCAGCCGGATTCTTTGTTGTTTTCTTGAAAGAACAGGATCAGGAATCGGTGCTGCGGATATCAAAGCCTGGGTGTAGGGGTGCAGCGGATTTTGATATACTTCTTCTGCCTCCCCGAACTCTACCAGATGTCCCAGATACATGACACCTATCTTATGACTGATGTGACGTACCATGGTAAGGTCATGGGCTATGAACAGGTAAGAAAGCTTCTTTTCGTCCTGGATCTTCTCCAGCAGATTTATGATTTGTGCCTGTATGGATACATCAAGTGCAGAAATCGGTTCATCGCATATGATAAAATCAGGGTCCAGAGCCAGTGTTCTGGCAATACCGATCCTTTGCCTCTGCCCGCCCGAAAATTCATGGGGATATCTTGCCGCATGATCCGGTTTCAGACCTACCATTTCAAGAAGCGATGAGACTTTTTCGTCTCTTTCCTTTTTTGAATACAGCTTGTATATTTCCATGGGCTCTGCAATGATCTCCGACACAGTGAGCCGTGGATTCAGGCTTGCATATGGGTCTTGAAAAATCATCTGCATTCTGTTCCTATATGCTCTCATTTTTCTGTTAGTCAGATGTGCAATGTCCGTATTTTTATAGATGATCTCACCTTCACCGGGTTCATAGATACGTATGATGGTCCTGGCCAATGTACTTTTCCCGCAGCCGCTTTCGCCCACAAGACCTACAGTTTCTCCCGGCATAATATCAAAGCTTACATCATCAATGGCTTTCACATATTCAGTAGCACCGAACATATGCCGTTTAGCGACAAAGTACTTCTTCAGATGACGTACACTTAAGACTGGCTGTTTCTCTTCCATCAGATTTCCTCCCCTGACTCTGTCGCTTTCTTTGACAGAGCGACTATACTGTCCGCCTGCTCCTTACAGTAATGCCAGCAGGATGCGTATTGTTCATTAGCAAAGCCTGTATATGCCGGCATATAGTCCTTGCAGATTTTCATTGCCTCATTGCAGCGCGGCATAAATGCACAGCCTTTGTTCAGCTTCAAAAGATCTGGCGGGGTGCCGGGAATGGAGGAAAGGGATTGTCTTCCTGAACCATCATGTGTTCTTACACTTTTTAGCAGTCCTTTGGTATAGGGATGCTGCGGTCTATAAAATATATCATCGATCGTCCCATGCTCAACGATTTTACCCGCATACATGATATTGACCGAATTGCACATTTTTGCTACGACTCCAAGGTCATGTGTTATCATAATTATGGAAGTACCCTGCTCCTTCACGATTTCTTTCAGCAAGTCAATGATCTGAGCCTGTACTGTTACATCCAGTGCTGTTGTCGGTTCATCGGCGATGATGAGCCTTGGATTACAGGATAGTGCTATCGCTATGACGATACGCTGGCGCATGCCTCCTGAGAACTCGAAGGGATACTGATGAAAGCGTTCTTTTGCACTTGGAATTCCCACCTGCTGCATCAGTTTTATCGCTCTTGACTTTGCTTCCTGTCTGGAGCACCTTTCATGCTCCAGTATACCCTCCATCAGTTGTGTTCCCACCTTTAGAACCGGATTCAAATATGTCATGGGGTCCTGAAATATCATGGATATATCTTTTCCTCTGATCTGTTTCATAAAGCTCTGGTACCTCTTGGGATTACTGAAAAACTCCTCCGATACCGGCGATATATTCCTTCCCTGAAACAATATCTCCCCTTCGGTGATCCTTCCGTTAGCGGCCAGCAGTCCCATAACCGCCAGCATACCTACGCTTTTTCCGGAACCGGATTCTCCTACAATTCCAAGCAGGTCGCCCTTTTCTATGGAAAAACTTACATTTCTCACAGCATCAACGATTCCGTGTCTGGTCTGAAACTGAACGGATAAATTGTTTATTTCTAAAAGCGGCACTCCTTTTTCCTCCTTATCTGCTTCCCTTTGGATTCAGGGCTTCATCCAACCCTTCTCCGATAAAATTTAAAGCGAATATGATCAGGCAGATCATGGCAATGGGACATATCATCTGGTTCGGATAGATCGACATATACATTCTTGCGCTTTGTGCAAGTGTTCCAAGACTGGCCTGCGGTGCTGATATTCCCATTCCGATAAAGCTCAAGAAGGCTTCCATAAAAATAGCCTGCGGTACTGCCAGAGTCGCCGATACAACAATCGGCCCCATGGCATTGGTGAACAGATGGCGAAATAATATCCTTTTTGCACTCGCACCCTGTGTATAGGCGGCAAGTGCGAACTCCCTCTCCTTCAGGGTGATGACCTGGGATCTCATCAGTCTTGCGACTCCGATCCAGCCTGACACACACATGCCAAGCATAATGCTTCCGATATTCGATCCGAAAATAAGCATCAGCAGAATGATATATAAAAGGGAAGGTACCGCATACATAACATCCACGATACGCATCATCGCCATATCTGTTTTTCCTCCCCTGTATCCCGCAATCCCGCCATACAGTACTCCCAGCACGATATTGATCAGGGTTGTAACAAAACCAATGGTGAGACTGATTCGAATCCCGTACAGCACCCTGACAAACAGATCTCTGCCAAGTGCATCCGTCCCAAACCAGTGTATAATGCTGATTTTTGAATTAATAGAAGTTCCCATCCCGTCATAGGTATAGGGTGATAATATTGGGCCAAGCAAGGTAATACAGAGAATGACCGCCAGTACGATCAAGCCTGTAAGTGCACGTTTATTGCATTTAAAGCGTTCCCATACATCACGTACAAAGCTTTTTCTCGCTATCGCTATGAATTCATTATTCTGCTCTTCTTTTCCTATCGCATCAAAATATTCTTCCCTCTTTACCATTTTCAACCCCTTATCCATGCATCTGTCTGCACTTATTTTGATTTATCCAGCTTAATTCTTGGCTCGACCA
>QKDK01000343.1 GCA_003252135.1 Clostridia bacterium | reverse complement strand
TATGGGATGAAGGATCATACATGCATGTCGGACTTCCCGGATATGAAGGTGATGGGATTGTAAATAAACAGCTGGTGCATCACCTGTCGATAATTACACTCCCCATGGAAGGAACGATTGCTTTTACGACAAGGATCAGAGGTGAACTGTCAGTTTTTAAAGCGGCACTCAATAAGCTTACAGTCGGAGATACCGTGACAATATATAAGATCAGATCCAGAATGAAGCTCCGCCGTGAGAACCTGCCGATCGTTTTTCTCACAATGGGAGTAGGAATCGCTACCATAAGACCTCTGATCTGGGCATGGATCAATGACAGGGAGAGTGTTCCTTCTCTTACGAATCTTACCATTGATACGAGCGGTGATTTTCTCTACCAGCAGGATTTAATGAAGCAGGAAAATGAACAGCTTAAAAATTACTGGGCTCTAACAAGAGAAGAGTTCTATACAAAACTTGATGAAATATGTAAAGAAAAAAAAGCAATATATTATGTAGTTGGGTCGGATACTTTTTTACATACAGTAGTTCAAAAACTTCTTGAATACAATGTTAAAAAAGAAGACATTATGCTTGATAAGAAAGAGGAAGAATGCACACAATTTTACATATAAATACATAATTTTGATGTTCTTGCATATGCTCGGAAAGAAATATCTATATATGTTCACGTAAAATGAATATTGTCTTATAAACACAAAAAAGAAAAAAGGCAGTGACTTTTTATTACTGATATGCTATGATTGATGTATATAAACTTCGCCAGTGGCTTAAGGAGGATAAATACTATGGACAATGTAAGAATCGTTATAGTTGATGATTCCCCTTTTCTTATATCCCTGCTGAGAAACATATTAGTGGAGCATGGATTTTTGGTGGTGGGAGTCGCCGGTACACGTGATGAAGTAATTGATGTAGTGAATAAGACAAGGCCGACATTGGTGACAATGGATATGACCATGCCGGGAACAGATGGATTTGAGTGTACGCGGGAAGTACATAAGATTGATCCGGGAATCAAAGTAATCATGATCAGCTCCATGCTGGACGATGAGATCGTTAAAGAAGCAAAAGAGAATAAGATTTCGGCCTGTATACAAAAACCTGTTGATCCGGATGAATTGTTCTCGACCATAAAAAGAGTCCTTGATGCGGAGGAGCTCTATCATTTTTTGAAAGAGGAATCCTTTGATATGTTTAAGGAGGCTCTGGCAAACGGCTTCACAAAGATGACAAAGACCTCACTAAAGTTTCGTGAGGATTTGATACATAAGAAAGAATTCAAGTCAAATGGAATGACAATCATTGTTGGCATAATCGGCAGGTTCTCGGGCCGCTTGCTGATAGATCTTAGTAAAGAGACAGCAGTGAATATTGTTTCGGCACTGACGAATAATAGTGAACCGGGAAAAGATGATGTAATGGCAGCCATGGCAGAACTTATTAATGTCGTATCTGGCAATGCGTGTTCCTATGTGAATATGAAGGAAAAATCACTCGGGCTGAGAATATCGCCGCCGACAGTATTATTTGGAGATAGTGTACATGTATCTACACCTGATTTTAAGACGCATGCGGCTATTGCAGAAACAAAATTTGGTGAATTACTGCTGGATGTAGGATTCACAAGAGGAGAAGAAAGATGGACGTAAAACATGTAAATCCTTTTATAGAATCCTTTATGAGCGTTATGCCTCAGCTTGGCTTTGGAAGTGTTAAAAAAGGTGAATTAAGCGTAAAAACTCAGGAAATTAACAGCTCAGGCATTATTATCATTGTTGGAATTGTTGGTCAGATCAGAGGCAATGTGGCATATGCCATAAAGATGAACGATGCAAAAAGAATTGCATCAACTATGATGATGGGCATGCCTGTGGAAGAATTGAATGATATGGCGCAGAGTGCCTTATCAGAGCTGACCAATATGCTTACAGCGAATGCTGCAACATGCTTTGCTGCCATCAATGTAACACTTGATATCTCCACACCTACTTTGATCTATGGAGAGGATATCTCTGCAAAGATGAGTTCTAACCAGGTGCTGTGCATCCAACTGTATGCAGATGATATTCCAATCGATATTAATATTGCTTTTGAAAAATAAATTCAGCAGAGATTATTGGGCAGAGATTTAATCTGCCCATTTTTCATGTCAATAATGATGCAGTTTTCCTAAATCAAGATGAATCATTTTCGTGTTCTATCCGTAATATAACATATGGTATCTGGTGGAAGCGAAAGTTGTTATAATCTTATGATACATACGGATTGTTAAGCTCGATGTGCTCTCACGATCCATAAATGTTCGAAATTTGCCATTCTATGGCTGTACTGTCCAAATGGATCATTAAAAGCTCGTGAATTTCTATTGTTGAAATTATAAGTGTAGGATATAATTACTGGTAAATAGTGACTCGCGCATCATCGCTCGTTCAAACTTAATATGCGCAAAGAACAGCGCAGGAATGAGGTTAGAAATGAAAAATATATTTAGCACAAAAGGTCACAGACCTGAATTTGGTCTGAAAGATCTTTTTCGGTATATAGGACCTGGTCTTTTGGTAACCGTTGGATTTATTGATCCTGGTAACTGGGCATCGAATATTGCTGCGGGATCAGAGTATGGTTATAAACTGCTCTGGATGGTTACCTTATCTACCATTATGCTGATCTTATTACAGCATAACGTGGCACATCTTGGAATCGCAACAGGTGAATGTCTGGCAGAAGCGGCGAACCGGTATCTGAAACCATGGCTGTCAAAGACAATTCTTTCTACCGGAATCGTTGCAACGATATCAACTGCTCTAGCAGAGATATTAGGCGGTGCCATAGCATTAAAATTGTTGTTCAGGGTGCCGATCAAGCTTGGCGCCATTATGATATTTATATTGATTCTGCTGCTGCTTTTTACAAATTCATACCAGAAGCTTGAAAAATGGATCATTGGATTTGTATCCATCATTGGTCTTTCTTTTCTTTATGAGTTAAGTGTAGTTGACGTAAGCTGGGGTGAGGCGGCCAGAGGGTGGGTGACCATACAGTTTCCAACAGGATCCATGCCGATCATTATGTCAGTTCTCGGTGCAGTTGTCATGCCGCATAATCTTTTTCTGCATTCAGAGAT
>QKDK01000013.1 GCA_003252135.1 Clostridia bacterium | reverse complement strand
TCATATTATAATATTTTCATTATATGAAATAAAAACTTGCCTTGGAGCGTACTCAAAGTGCTATGATATAGTTATACAGTAAAAATGTTGTTCCTGAGGACCATCAGGATTACAGAAGAGAAACAAACACAGTTTCGAAAGGAGAAAAAGATGAACAACTTTGTATATGATATACCGACGAAGGTCTATTTTGGTGAAAACCAGCTGGGACATCTTCATGAAGAGCTAAGAAAATATGGGAAAAAGGTGCTGCTGACTTACGGCGGCGGTTCCATCAAAAAGTCAGGACTGTATGAGCTGGTGGTTGATGAGGTAAAGAAAGCAGGAATGGAGCTTTTCGAATTAGCAGGAATCGAACCAAATCCGCGTGTATATTCTGTTAATGCAGGAGCTGATATCTGTAAAAAAGAAAATATCGATGTCCTGCTGGCTGTCGGAGGCGGTTCAGTTATCGACTGTACCAAGTTTATTGGTGCAGCAGCATTTTATGATGGAAATGCGTGGGATATTCTCACAGAAAAAACAACAGTTGAAAAATGTCTTCCTATCATCGATATTTTGACGCTGGCAGCAACCGGTTCCGAGATGGACAGCGGCGGTGTGATCAGCAATCCTGAAACGAAAGACAAGATTGGTATGATGTATCCTGTCATGCAGCCCAAGGTATCATTTTTAGATCCGACCCTTACCTATTCGGTGAGCAGATATCAGACTGCATGCGGTGCCGCCGACATGCTGAATCATATACTTGAAGTCTATTTCAATATGAACCAGGATCTATTCATGCTGGATACTGTCATGGAAGGACTGATGAGAACCATTATTAAATTTGCACCGGTTGCACTGGATAAACCGCATGATTACGAAGCAAGAGCAAATCTGATGTGGACATCCTCATGGGCGATCAATGGTTTTGTGAACGGAGGGAAAAGGCAGGCATGGAGCTGTCACCCGATGGAACATGAACTGTCTGCTCTTTACGATATTACTCATGGCCTTGGTCTTGCTATTTTGACGCCAAGATGGCTCACTTACTGCCTGGATGAAACAACAGTATCAAAATACTATCAATATGGTGTCAATGTATTTGGTATTGATCCGACACTATTACCGATGGAAGTCGCAAAAATGAGTATAGATATGACAGCAGAATTTCTATTTAAGACCTTAGGTCTGCAGAGCACACTGACAGAAATCGGAATTGACAGCAGCAACTTTGAACTCATGGCTAAAAAGTCGGTGCAGGGTGGTCTTGCCTATGCGTTCAAGCCATTGAATGAAGCAGATGTTACAGCTATTTTTACCGCATGTCTGTAGCATCAGGACAAATTCTCATACTGCAGGTGGCAGAAGAAAGGACAATGATCGATGACAATCGCTGAGGTAAGTAAAAAGTATGGATTGACAGCAGATACGCTTCGTTATTATGAAAGAATCGGACTGCTGCCGGCAGTAAACAGAAGCTCGAGTGGAAACAGAGATTTTACAGAAGCGGACTGCAAATGGGTCCAGTTCATAAAATGCATGCGAAATGCAGGACTGTCGATTGAGCTGCTTATTGAGTATGTCAGCTTATTTCAAAGTGAGGAAGATACGACAGAGGCAAGAAAGAACCTTCTGCTGGAACAACGTTCCCAGATCGAGCTAAAGATTCATGATCTGCAGGAGACACTTGATTATCTGGATGGAAAGATCGTCAACTATGAAAATAAACTGATGAAACTGGAAGAGGATTTAAGAAAGAGCAAATAAGCGAAAGCATTTGAAAAGTACTGATTAGCTGGATTTTTCTAGATAAGGTAGATAAGAAAGGTAAGAAGATAAGGAGAAAGAAAGAAAAATACAGGGAATAACGTTAGGTGGATATGAAGCTAAGCTCGTAGAAGAATAAACATACTCTACAAACATAGAAAAAGAACCGGACATTTGTCAGAGAAATCATATGACTACTCTGACAAGTATCCGGTTCTTTTCAAATAAAAAACGTAAGATTATTTTATTCCATCAGTTAAATGATACCTGCTTTTGTTCCAGTTTGTCTGTCTGTACGGATTTCTTTTTCAGATAGAAGAATAAACAGTGTATTACAGTAATAAGTACAGATGGGATATAAGCCTGGCTTATTCCAAGTGCATAACCAATGATAATATCATATACGTGCAGAGAAAGCGGAATTATAAATACCAGTTTATCAGTTTTCATATCAACATTCGCATATCTCTTTCGGAACAAGAAGATCAGTATGATTGGGAATGCATAATTGATTATCAGCATTACAAGCTCTGCGGTTCTTGTATTCATTTCAACAAATGGATATATCCATAGCAGGAATCTCATAAGAGGAGAGCCTATTAATAGGGGAGTTAAAATACCGGCAAGGAATGGATAAGCATTTCCGGCAAATTTATCGGAAGTCTTTTTGCAGACCCAACGACCAAGCAGTACAAGGGCAGTATAGATTGCCATCATGTATAACCAGCCTGAAAAGTTAAAGAATGGAATTCCAAAGAACGTTCCCTCGTAATAATTTGCCCAGTTCCACTGACCTGATAAAGCACCGCCTGAAAAGCTATGAAGATCAAAGACCGCGGATGGATCCATCGTCATGTCCTGTACAGAAGCAAAAAGTCCTACGACAAAAGGTTTTGCCCAGTTCGGCAGACGCATTTTCTCTGTCAGCATCAAACCAACATACCAGATCTCGGCTTCAAAAAGCAGAATCTCTAATGGTACTTTTCCTACCATAATAATTCGGTGCAGATCATAATCATAAACACCTCCGGCTACACCTGCATTTTCATATAATGCGGCTGCGATGACCAAGCCAAAAAATTCAAAGATTCTAAGAGCCGGATTTTTTTGTTTTGCGGCGTGTGACATGAGAATAAAGAATAATACCAGCGAAAATACTTCTGCTAAAAGCCAGGTTACAGGCGTTCCAAATACTGTCATATAGATTCCTCCTATTATAAATTTTTATTAAACATGTGTTGCTTAAAATTACTGATGTTGTTTATACGTTCATTCTATTGAAAATAAAAAAAGAAACAACCAATAATAATTTGATATATGTTAGATAAACAACAAATTTGAGATATACGTTGAATAAATTTCGTCTATCGAAAAATTGACTGTTTGATATTCGTTGCTTTCATCTTTCTTTTCTATTATGATTAAGGTAAGCTAAGAAAAAGGAGATGAATCTATGGCAAACGATGCCCGTGTAAGATTTACGAAAATGGAGATACGTAAAGCTTTGCTTACTTTACTTAGGAAGAAATCTATTAAGCAGATTACGGTTAAAGAAGTCTGTGAGATTGCTCAGATCAACAGGGCAACCTTTTACAAACACTATTCAGATGTCTATGATTTACTCGACCAGATTCAGAATGAATTATATGCTATTGTGGTAGATACCATGAAAGCAAAGGTTGACAGAGAACTTGACAATATCGTATTAGAAGTACTTCATGTGATATATGTGAATGATGAACTTTGTAAGGTTTTATTCTCGGAAAATGGAGACAAAGCCTTTTTTCGGAAGATTCTTGATGTTGGAGAAGAACCCTGTGTTGATGACTGGCGGAAGAAATATCCGGACAAAGATACGGATACACTTAGGCTATTGTATATCTATATTGCAAACGGCAGTATCAGCTTGATTAACAACTGGGTAAATTCAGGGATGAAAGAATCCCCGGAAGCTATGGGACGAAAGATTGGACGGATCAGTCTGAATGCTGTTCGGTCATTAGAATAAGCGTCAGAACTGACATAAGTACCCTTATGCGATAGCGAAAGATTGTGATTAATGTTACTTAGAAAGACAGGATGGTGATTTTACAGATGCCATCCTGTCTTTTTTAAAGGTAAAAATAAACCAATGATAAGTCAGTGTAAAGAAATCTCAGATTCCTATAATAAAAATGTAACTTATAAAAAACATTTGTATTGGGAGGAAAGAATGAAAAGAAGGATAATTGTTGCACTTTTGACACTGGGTTTACTTGTATCACTTTTTGCCGGCTGCGGATCAGGCAATAATGTGACAAGCACAGAGGAGAACGCAAGCAGCACAAATGAAAACACAGGAAGCACAAAAGAGACATCCGATGATGCAACGACAGACGGCGGTACAGACACAGCAAATCTTTCTGCAATTGAGTTGTTCAAGGATGGTGTTGCAGGGTACAACTATGGATCAGGCGAACTTAAAAAATGGGAGGAACCAATAACCGTGACATTTGGCCGTCCGATCGATCTGAATGCAACAGAATATCTTGAGATGGCAGAACAGGGAGAACCGGTCGAGAACGACAGATGGATCCAGTATTACAAAGAAGCACTAAATATTAACTGCGAGTATGAACTAACGAACGCTAATACAGGAGATTATAAGCAGCAGCTGCTTTTTGCCATGAGTTCGAATGAGCTGCCGGATGTATTTCTGATTTATGATCTTTCTATGTTAAATCAGCTTGCAGAAGCAGGCGCTATTTGGGATCTGACCGACATCTATCAGGAGAATGTCAATCAGACACTTGGTGAACTGCTTGAAAGTGAAGGAACAGAAATCTATGGAACCGGTATGGTAGATGGGAAATTATATGCGATTCCACAGAAGATGCCTTCGACAAATGCGTACAATCATTGCTGGGTGAGACAGGATTGGCTGGACGACCTTGGGCTGGAGCGTCCTGAAACAATGGATGATGTGAAAAACATAGCACAGGCTTTTGTTGATAATTATGAAGACAATATAGGATTGATGTTCAGCAACAGCTTTCTTTATGAATATGAGGCTATATTCTGGGCATTTGGCGGACAGCAGAACAGCAGCAGAGATCAATGGGTGCTTCTTGACGATGGTACGTTGGGATTTGCGGAAGTTCAGGATAATATGAAAGGTGGATTGAACTGGATCCACGATATGTATACCAGTGGTCTGATGAATTCTGAATGGGCAGTTGAAGACACATGGACTGCATTAAGCAATTATGTAGCAACAAATCGTTGCGGTATATTCTATGGACCTCACTGGTATGGTTTCTCACTCCAGTCCTATGAAGAGACAATGGATGAATCGGCTGACTGGGTAGCATGCGGAATACCGACAAGTGTCGAAGGACAGGAAGTACAGATACCGGCGAACAATGTAACCGACGGATGGATCTGTGTTAGTTCAGCCTGTGAGAATCCGGATGCGGCAGTGCAGCTGTTGAATGCTTATGTTGAAAAGCTTTTCGGGGAGCAAAATGACTTTGGAAATTACTTCGCAACAGATATCAACAGTATGATGTGGAAAGCATCACCGATCTGGTCTTTGTCGGCAACGGTTGATCTTGATCCATGTGCCGATATGACAGCAGCATGGGATTCGGGTACACAGACAATGGATGAAAGCAAGTTAAGCGGCTCCGGACTTACCTATTGGAATTATATTAAAGATGGTCAAAGCGCATATGATTATATGTTTGGGCCTCAGGATTCCTGCTTTAATTATGTTATGAAGACATACCCTCAGGATATTCTTTGGAATCAATACGTGAGTGCTCCGACACAGACACAGGTCGACAGAGGAAGTTCGCTGGTCGAACTGCTGGATACTTACTATCTTAAGATGGTATTAGGTGAAATAGATATCGATACCGGATTTGATGAAATGGTTGGACAATGGAACGACCTTGGCGGAAAGCAGGTAACAGAAGAAGTCAACGAAGTATACAATTCATTTCAATAGTGAAAGAAATATATACAGGGAAATGTAGTTTCCCTGTATATATTTATGAGGTAAAATTCGAATGAAAAGAATAAGAAAAACGAATAAAAATAAAATTGCCGTGTTCAAAAAGGAAATACCATTTCATGTTATGTTACTGCCAAGTGTAATAATGGTTTTTATATTTTCGTACATTCCCTTGTACGGTCTTTTAATTGCTTTTAAAGATTATAATCCGGCAAGGGGACTGCTTCGGAGTAATCCATGGTGTGGATTCGATAATTTTAAATATATATTCTCTCTGCCTACAATAGACAGAGTTTTTTATAACACGGTCATCATAGCGGTTGGTAAAATAATTGCCGGAACAATGGTCGCAATTATTGTAGCCCTGTTGTTAAATGAATGCAGGATAAGCTGGTTGAAAAGAGGTGTTCAGACCCTGATCTATTTTCTGTACTTTATTTCCTGGATCATACTAGCCGGTATAATGCAGGATATACTGTCTCCATCCAATGGTATCATTAATCATATGATAACAATGCTTGGCGGAGAATCGGTCTATTTTTTAGGAGACAATGGTATATTCAAAGGAACGATGATCACTTCGGAAGTATGGAGAAGCTTTGGTTATAACAGTGTTGTATATCTTGCGGCTATAACAAGCATTGATCCAACACTTTACGAAGCAGCATCTATCGATGGTGCCGGAAGGTGGAAAAAGATATGGCACATTACACTTCCGGGAATGGCGACAATCATTATATTAATGTGTGTTCTGAATCTTGGAAATGTCCTGAATGCAGGGTTTGATCAGATCTTTAATTTGTATTCTGTGCAAACCTATGAATCCGGTGACATTATTGATACCCTGGTATATCGTATCGGTCTGCAGCAGGCGAAATTTGGTCCGTCCACAGCAGTGGGGCTGCTTAAATCAGTCATATCATTTACACTAATCTCCTTTGCGTATCTTTTTGCCTGGAAGAAGTACGACTACAAGATATTTTAGGAGGGGCGAACGATGAAAGAGATTATAAGAACAAACAGAAACGCAAAAAAAATAAAACATTTCAGATTGACAGATTTTACGATTATACTAGTATTAATACTATTAGGATTGATTTGCCTTTTACCTTTCTGGTATGAAATATGTGTGTCCTTTAGTTCCAGCAAAGCAGTAAAAGCAAAGGAAGTTTTTTTGATGCCGGTCGACCTGTCATTGCAGGCATATCAGTATGTTATTAATCGTATTCCTTTTTGGGATTCGTTACTTGTTACGGTAAAAAGAGTAGGACTTTGCCTTCCGATCAGTTTGTTTATGATGATTACAGCAGCATACCCTTTATCTAAGGGCAAAGATAAGTTTAGCTGCAGAACACCTTATGTATGGTTTTATTTTATAACGATGCTCTTTAACGGAGGTATGATTCCCTCCTATCTGCTTATCGTGCAGCTTGGCCTTTTAGACAGTATATGGGCGCTTGTCCTGCCTGCATCAGTTAATATCTTTAATCTATTACTGCTGCTTAGTTTTTTCAGAAACATACCAACCGCACTGGAAGAAGCTGCCAGACTTGATGGTGCCGGGCATTGGAGCATTTTATGGCGAATTTATGTACCGATGTCTCTTCCTGTATTAGCTACGGTAACCTTATTTACGCTGGTGGCGAACTGGAACAGCTGGTTTGACGGAATGATCTTCATGAAGTCAAATCATTATCCGCTGCAGACATATCTGCGAACGATAATTTTTAGTTATGACTTTGGAAATCTATCGGTATCAGAGCAAAAAAAACTGGCAGAAATGAGCTCGGAAAGTGTAAAAGCTGCGCAAATGGTCATAGGAGCCATACCCATACTGGCAATTTATCCTTTCCTTCAGAAGTATTTTGTAACAGGAATTACTCTGGGTGGCGTTAAAGAATAATATGAAATGAGGAATAAGCAGAATGAACAAGTTAAATTATGAGAAAACAATAGGTAAATGGAATATGATTGAGATCCAGTGCTGCGGTCCGACAGATAAAAATCCATTTGCAGATTTCTGGATACGTGGTGTTTTCAACGGTAAAAATGAGAAGGCGGCTGTTGACGGGTTTTATGATGGTGATGGAATTTATTGCGTCCGTTTCATGCCATCTTTTGAGGGTGAATATAAATTTACTTTAAGCAGTAACTTTCCAATGCCGGAAGATCATGGGGCATTTACTGTTACAAGGCAGGAAGAGGGAAATCATGGGCCAGTCAGAGTTCAGAATACTTATCATTTTGCTTATGAAGACGGTTCTCCTTACTATTCGATCGGGACGACCTGCTATGTATGGCATCTGCAGGCTGACCGATTAATTGAGCAGACATTACAGAACTTATCAGAGTTTGCTTTTAACAAAATACGTTTTTGTATTTTTCCAAAGCATTATGCTTATAACCTTGGTGAACCGAGAGAATATCCATACGAAGGACGACCAATGGATTCCGGTATACTAACAGTGGATAACTTTTATGAATATGATGGGCATGCAAAAGGAAACCAGTGGGATTTTTTTCGATTCAACCCTGCTTATTTCAGGCATATTGAGAAATGTATAGTCAGATTGCAGAAATTGGGAATCGAAGCGGATCTGATTTTAATGCATCCTTATGACAGATGGGGATTTTCCTGTATGGATGATGCTGCAGATGATTTTTATCTAAACTACATTCTGGCAAGATTTTCAGCATACCGTAATGTATGGTGGTCTCTGGCAAATGAGTATGATCTGATGAAAGACAAGAATTATCAGAACTGGGAACATTATGCCGACCTGATCTGCAGAAAAGACCCTTATAGTCACTTGAGATCCATTCACAATTGCGTTCATTTCTATGACCACACAAGACCATGGATCACTCATTGCAGTATACAAAGACAGGATATCTATAAATCATCAGAAATGGTGCAGGAATGGAGAGGACGATACAAAAAACCTGTCGTGCTGGATGAGATAATGTATGAGGGGAACATCCAGTATGGCTGGGGTAACATAAGCGCACAGGAAATGGTAAGACGATTCTGGGAAGCGACATGCAGAGGCGGATATGCCGGACATGGTGAGACTTATCTGAATAGTCAGGATATCTTATGGTGGTCACATGGAGGAAAACTGCTTGGAGAAAGCCATAAAAGATTTAGGTTCCTTCACGAAATAGTATGTGAAACACCCGGTACAGGATTAAAACTATATGAGAGGTCATCCTGGGACGAAGTCTGCGCGGTACCGGAACAGATAGGAAAAGAAAATCAGTATTATTTGTTTTATTACAGTTTCATGCAGCCGGCCTTTCGTGAATTTGACATGAAAAACGAAGAGGAATATGAAGTTACAATAATCGACACCTGGGAGATGACAACGACAAAAGCAGGAAGAAAGAAAGGTAAATTCATAGTCGAACTGCCGGGAAAACCATACATTGCTGTACAGCTGAAAAGAGCTGAGCAAAGATAAAGTCACAGAATCAAAGAATAGGGGGATATATGAATCATTCTGCCAGAAAGAAAGCATTGGTTGCCATGCTGGATGCTGAAAAACAATATAGGGAATATTATCGAAAAAACCCGGATGTTTATTTTTACAGCAGAAAAGCAGAAGTATATCATAACTGGGAAGAGTTCACAAAGGTCTATAAAAAATATTGTAAAGATGAAAAACTGTGTGAAAAAGAACCGACCTATATGGAAAATGAACTTGATGAAGGTACCTTTTTTATAAACAAAGAACTTGATGTAGGACTTTTATTGAATGCCCGCTATTGTCCGCCTTTCTGGCATCACTTAAGTTTTATTAAAATCATGTATGTGCTGCAGGGTGAGATTGACATTAACCTGAGAAAAGATTGGACAGTAACTTTAAAATGCGGAAATTTTATTGTTGTTCCCCCAAACATTGAACAGTCTGTATTTTCCTATCATGATTCCGACATTGTTGTAAATATCTTTATTAAGTTAAGTACATTTGAATCTGCTTTTTCATCTTTACTTATGGAATCAAAAGACTTATCAAGCTTTTTCTGGAAAGTATTATATGGTAAAAACAATGACAGTATTCTGCTTTTCAAATGTAATACGGATTCTTACCTGGATAATCTGGTTTATGAAATGCTGGACGTAGCAGACAGCGAAAAGAACGGAAAAAATTTTATGCTGATCAGTCTGGTCATGATGTTCCTTTCTTCTGCATTTTATAGAAACAGGCAGTCGATTATGAAAGTTAACGACACAATGACGACAAAAGATAGGATTCCGGCCATGCTGCAGTATATTTACGAGAATTATAATGATATAACGCTATCTGCGATGGCAAAGAACTTTAATGTCAGCGAAGGTTATCTTTCAAGACTGATCAAGGATGAAACAGGGTATTCCTTATCTCATATACTTATTGAACAGAGACTCATCAGAGCCGCTCAGTTGTTGAAGGATACGAACTACAGCATTGAAAATGTCATGTATACCATAGGCTACTCTGATATCAGTTATTTTTACAGAGTATTTAAAAGAAAATTTGGGATGACACCAAGTCAGTATCGTAATTGTGAGAAAATTGAAAATATTTAAATAGATAGAAGATCTTTCTTTTTCGTAAATGGATTGTATATAAAATGATTTGGTGATTGGCTCGCAGAGCATTGTGTGATATTCTATAAGCAGAAAAGTATGGCTTAGGAGGTGTCCCAATGAAAAGTATGAGAAAAGAAATATTCTCCATACCAAATTGCTTGAGTTTCTTTCGGTTGCTCCTGATACCAGTCTTCTGCATTGTTTATCTGAATGCAGATAAACCTGCTGATTACTATACAGCAGCCGGCATTGTCCTGTTATCGGCATTGACTGACTTCTTTGATGGAAAGATAGCCAGAAGATTTCATATGATAACAGACTTTGGAAAGTTCCTTGATCCGTTAGCAGATAAACTGACCCATGGAGCTCTGGCAATCTGTCTTGCATTTTGCTTTCAATATATGAAATACCTGCTTATTGTTCTGATCCTAAAAGAACTGTTCATGCTTGTTATGGGAGTGATCAATCTAAGGCATGGTGAAAAGCTGGAAGGTGCCAAAATCTTTGGGAAGATATGCACTGCAACACAGTTCGCTCTCTTTGGCTTGTTGATTTTATACTTTAGTATACCTGCGAATACTGCGAATGTATTGATTGCAATCGAAACATTGATTTTGCTTGTTACGTGGAGCCTGTATATCCCTGTATTTGTAAAGATGAAAAAGTCGTGGAAATTCTAAGTAAGCTTAGTTTATGCAGAGATCAACAATCACCTAAATCATGGAGTAACATGATAAGCATATGCTCTATATTTAGAGTGGATTTTTTTAACTGTATTCAATGTTCGGATTAGACAACTATGTAAAAAATTATGTATATAAAAAAAAGACTCTCTGCGTTATAATTGTTATAGAAAACTATAGTGAATGTGATAATATGTATCATATTTACTATAGTTTTCTTTTCTTACAGTATATAACTGAAAGGGTCGATTCGTTATGATGAAAAAATGGAATAATGAATATAAGCTATTTTCGAAGTATCTATATAAATACCTCATTCTTTTGATTATCATAATTATCAGCTGTATTCCGATGATTGCATCAACGTATCGCTTAACTTCAGATAATGTAAATGAAGTTACGACCGAAAAGATGGAAGCTGGAATGCAGGAATTAGAAAGCTACCTTTCCAAGATGTATTCGATGGTTACGATACTGAACAAAGATGTGTATATGAATTACCTGAAGAATACCGATGATACTCTGCCTTCTGATCATTTTGTTTATATGACCTACCTTAAAAAGCAAATGTTCAACATGAATCTGATGCTTGATTTTGCAGCACTAGATTTTGTTATATACAAAGACAACCCTGTCATTGTAACAAGCAATCAGGTTTCGGATAATATTAATAATTACTACGGAAAATTTTTAAAAGCAGATGATTACAATACTAAAGACTTTGTTGATCTGTTGGAAGA
>QKDK01000251.1 GCA_003252135.1 Clostridia bacterium | reverse complement strand
CAATGTCATAAAGTTAAGCTATTGATTTAGTGACTGGCAAAAAAAGAGATTTTGTTTAAGATGATATATTGTCATTATTATGCAAAATTTCTTTTTTTATTGCATGACAAAAAGACAGATTGTTCATCTGTCCAAAAACATATATAATTATTGTTGGTTATGCTACTCTGTATAGAAAACTTACTGAAGCTTGGGCTTTGACTTTCCGAGGGTCTCGCCGTCCAGGTCTTACTGGTAATGTATGTTTTTCTATAAGATTAATCACATCAGGTGGACTTAATTGACGTTTCCTTCTCAGATATTCTCTGCAAATGTAAATGGCAATGGTAAAGTTCACCTGCTTTGTTTTGCCTGAGATATTACTCCGCTCGACTATATAAGATGTAATTAATTCGCAATAGTTATAAAGCGTCAATCGAGCAAATATTTCCTGTTTGATATAATCTCCTTTTTTAGAATGAAAATTTGTTAAGCCAATGGCATACTTCAGTTCTCTAAATGATGTTTCAATTCCCCATCGTAATTGATAAATTTCTTTTAGTTTATTAGGTGGGAACTCTAATCTATCAAGATTTGTAATAAGCAATTCATAAGAATCTTCTGTAATTTTAAATCTTACAATTCTAAATGATAGTGGGTAGTCGTCAAGGCTTCCAATCGGAAGATAATCAAAGGTTTGAATAGCGGGCATATATTTATATCCAGTTTGTTTTTTGGCTTTTGTTTGTTTCCTTGTAAGTGTAATATCGATGTCCGTATCAAAAGAATTATTACTGGGTAATTTTAATCCAGATGCAATCCCATTACTTCTAATATCTTTAATTCTAATCACAAAGTTCCATCCTTTTTTTATTGTATGAGCTATGATGTTATAATTTTCGTACCCTCTATCCGCAACAAGGATTACATTTTCTTTTGTAGATCGTTCCATCATTTGGATACAAGCTCTATATTCATGATATTCTGAAGCTGTTTGAATAAAGGCATCTGTGTAAACTCGATTTAAAACATCATAAAAAGCATTTAAGTGAAGATGATTTGTAATACCTCCGAATTGATTATGTTTCCATGCAGATTCATGGTCTTTTGGATTTGAGGCAATGCTTAGATTACTTCCATCGCAAGCCAGTAGTTGATAGCCGTCGAGATTCTTATTCGTACTATGATTCTTCGAGTTGAATTCATGAAATATAAATTCAAAGGCTTCGGGCAAGACCTTAGAACGTTGCTGCGTATAAGCAGATACCGTAGGTGCATTCACATTAAAATCAAAGAAGTCCAGTAATTCTTTGCTCATTGTACAGCCTCCAGAATTCATAGTGATTCCAATCAAAGTTTTAAAATCAATTTTTCTGTTTCTGGAAAAATCAGTACTTGGATTTCTAAGAAAAAGTGACGGATTATCTGCTAATTCTGATATAACTGTTTCAAGTGACGTTGTAGTGCTTTCAATAAAATTTGACATAATGTTTCCTCCTTGCAATTAATCTGTTTCTTAATTACAAGGGCCGCTCTCGCAACTTCTTAAATAATCAGTAGCGAGAGCGGCCGCACATTTAAATAATAATGTCAACCTTTTATAAAATAAAAAGACCCCTATACCATTTCTGATATAGAGATCTTAAATCGTTATCTTAACTTAATGACATTGGGCTTTCGGCCCCACATAGAACGCTATATAAAAAAGCTGTAAAATAAGCTGCTGCAATGCTCTGATAGCTCAGATACTTTGCAGCAGCTTATTTTTTACCACCATCTCCATCCGCCAGTCCATCTTGACCACCATGACGATGAATTGTTCTGATGATTGTCTTGTCCATGATTATTATAGCCGCCCCAGCCTGACCAGCCAGCAGCGGTTCCCGTCGGAATACCCGGTGTAGTACTTTGGCCGCCCTGATTCTGTATATTGCCGTTTCCGCTGCATGCAGCGACCGGTTCGAACAGAACTGCTTCATCTGCCTGAATTATGGGTTTACTATATTCTTTCATCGAAGACCTCCGCTCCTGTATTATCTGCACATTACAATGATACATGGCACCTCACTGCAAAAATCATTATAATACCGCTGCCATTTTTTTCAAGAATTCTATCATATCTGTAACATATGTATTCCACACATCGCATTTTGCATGAATAGGTCTTATGTATTATATATGGCAGACTGAAACTTCTACAGATAATAGGATAATTGTCTTCAGCTTGTAAGCATCAAGGTACAGGATCCGTCACCCCGTCTTAGATCTTATACTTCCCAATCGATGAACCAAGTCTCTTGACGCTTTCATGGTTCTTCTTTGCATCCTCTGTCACATGGTTCGTTTTTATTACAATACTCGTTGTTTTTTCGGCGATCATTACCGTTCCTTCTGCACCTTCTGCTGCTGCACGGGTTATTTCTTCAATGATGTCTGACATATTCTTCATCGAAACATGTAAGCCTTCTGCGGTCGATGAAAGCTCATCCATCATGGCCGAGATCCGCTCTGTATTGGCGCTGTACTGAACTCCGGTATTTTTCATTGCTTCATAATCCTTTATTACTTCCTTGTCAACAAATTCGAGCATTTCTTTGGAATCATTGACAAGCGCCTCGACAACATATGTAACCTCATCCGACACTTTCTGTATCTTGACCACTGTATTCTTTGAATCTTCCGCCAGCTTCCTTATCTCATCCGCTACAACGGCAAACCCTTTTCCTGCTTCACCTGCTCTTGCTGCTTCGATGGCTGCATTTAAGGCGAGCAGATTGGTCTGGGAAGCGATTTCAAGAATTGTATTCGATAAAATCTGTATCTGGTTCACTGTTTTGGATTTTTCGATCGAATTCCTCAATTTATTATTCTTATTATCAAGAACCGTTATTGCATTCACCCTTGAGTTTTCTGTTTCTTCAATCAGCTTTGCGACCTGCTGTCTGATCTCCTTTGCCGATTCAACTCCTGCCCGTGCCCTTACTGACACATTACCGACTCCGCCGACGATCTCGCGGGTCGTGGCATTCATCTCTTCTGTGGATGAAGCAGTTTCCTGCATGCCGGCTGACAGCTGTTCAGTTGTAGCTGATATGCTTTCGATTTCCTCATGCACTCCCTTTATGAACCCAACACTTTCTTTTAATAAATCATCGATATCGGTGACCTCATTTTTTATGCCAGTGACCATTTTAGCGGTGCTAAGCTGCATGTTATACAATGCACGGGCAGCTGTCCCAATTTCATCAGTGCGCACGCGTGCTTTTTCATCTATCTTTTTTGTAAAATCGCCTTCCGCCATTTCTGCCAGATCACTGCCGATTACCTCATATCCTCTTGCTATATACCCGCCGATAAAATATGAAATAACAAAACCGACAATCGCTGTGACAGCAATGATAAGTATTGGTGAATATCCGATTTTGATGTTGATTTCCGTTATAACGGATGCGCCAACGATCAGCATGATGTTGACCAGTGCAATTTTCCATTTGATTTTCATTGTAGTTTCCCCCAAGATTTTTTAGTGTGTTTTTATGCCCCCAGCAAAAAAACACCCATAAATTATAACTCGTTTATCTTTTCAATGTAATTCCTGCAGATAAAACGTCAGTGTCATTGTCATTGACGTTTCATCTGTCAGAATAGAATAAATGAAAATTTTAATTTAAAATGAAAGCTGATGCCGTGCATTCGTGCATCTATTTGGATTTCACTGACATTGACAAAGTTTTAAAAAAGCTTATCATAGTACACACATCAGCCAGGCTAAACACTTTAGCACACATTGTTTCTATTTTGTTCATTGGGGAGTGCGATATTGAAGAACGATATGACTTTTGGTCCATGTTTAAAATTTATACTGAACACATTAAATATCAGCATGAGCCAGCTGGCAAAAGCGATAAATGTTGACAGCTCGCTGGTTAATCGATGGGTGCATGAAGAGCGAATTCCATCAGACATCTATCTTACTGCCATTTCTGATTTTCTGGGCCAGACCGACATCTGTCCGATACAGTCAAAGCTGATCGACGAACTGATCAACAGTGTTGACAGCAAGATAACAAAATCATCAATCGACTACAGATCCAGGTACTTCGATCTCCTTGACATAGCTCTGCACAATTCTATCCGCATTAAAAACAAAAAATCCAGCCTGTCACAAACATACAACACATGTCCTTTGCCCAAAAAAGAGATCTGTCTTTCTGAGCAGGACAAACTGATCTATGGTTTTGAGAACATATACAATACTTTTTTGTCCCTGCTTGATACTGCCGCACATGATACAGATGTTACAGACAGGAAGATAATAATAACCTATCATAATGACAATAATATTTCTTTCTATACAAGAGAAATACTGAGACAGCTGGTGCAAAAGCTTCTGCTGGCCATACAGAACAACTGGCAGGTCATCTTTTTGCTCCAGTCTGATATAAACTCCGGCAAGCTGATTGAATTCTTTGGATTCCTTCTGCCTCTCATGCGGACAGAACAGCTCAGCCTTTTTTATTCAAACAGTTTTGAAAATCAGAACATTCGAAAAGAGCTGTATGTCGTATCAGGATTAGGTGCGCTCTCCTGCTTTCCCTCCAAAGAGGGCATTGACTGCGGTTTTTTGATCACCACTGCCTGCGGCATCAGTGTTTTAGCTGATTATGCCAGTTTATTGGTCAAGAATAACACCTCTGATGTCATTCAGTATTATCATTCAGACATCAATGATATGCTTTTCTCTATGATAACCGACAGGAATCGAAGAAGAGGAAATCAATACAGCAGCAACAACAGCCTGAGCCTGCAGTTACTGCCGGAAAGCTTATACCGTAAATACCTGGAGCTTACAGATCTGAATCAACAGCAGAAAGAACAGTCCTGCTCATTTTATGCCGCCCAGTATAACAGCTTCCTAAACAGTCTGAACAGCCATCAGTACACAGATATTTATCAGACTGCCCTGCTTGAAAGACTGTGTGACGGGAAGGTCCTGTATCTTTACACCTGTGCAGGCGCCAGACAGATTATCATGGAGACAGATGATATCATATTGTATTTAGAACATATCATCGGTATCATAAAGACCTGTCCCAAGTACAATATAGCAATCGTGTACAACCCGCTGGATCAGATAATAAAAAGCAGCAGCTTCTATCTGCGGGAGAACCAGATACTTTTCCTTGGCCTATATAATGAAGATAAAAAAGCAAATGTGTATTTGTCAATCTCTGAGCCTTGCATCATAAGAGCCTTTGAAATCTACATTATCTCCCTCTGGGAGAAGCTTCCTCTCCATACAAAAAGCAAACCAGATAGTATCGCTTTACTTGAGGAGTATATCCGTAAGCTTCAAAAAGACAGCTAAAAAAAGTAACACTTCAAAATATGATGCCGCCTTTTGGCATCACAAAAAGAATCCTGCAGCCTCATATCAATATATGGGGTGCAGGATTCTTGACTTTATAGATTCTGACTTTATGGATTCTGTTAATATACAAAACTGTCAGCTTACAGTACCAGGGAAGGTGCTGCGTACATTCTTGTTCCGAGTTCCTGATTCAGCATGTAAAGACCTTTTGCATCGGTACCGTACAACTCATACTTTTTGATCAGATCACTTGTATTCTTCTCTTCTTCGCCTTGTTCTTTAACGAACCAGTCAAGGAACTGCATGGTTCTGAAATCTTTTACTGCATAAGCCGCCGCATAGATATTGTTGATGGAAGCGGTTACTGTGTATTCGTGCTCCAGTGCTGCAGTCAGCGGCTTCTTATAATCGGTAAAAGCAACGTCTGGCATTGCAATCGCAGTGAGCTTGATCGATTCTTCATTATTCAATAAATAGGTGCGCATCAGCATTGCATGATCTCTTTCTTCCTGGGCCTGAACATAGAACCAGTTCTCGAAACCGTCAAGACTTTCTACGGAATAGTAATTTGCCATATCAAGATAAAGGTAAGCTGAGTACAGTTCCTTATTGATCTGTTCATTTAATAACTTCTTTACTTCTGCATTTAACATATGCTTTCCTCCTGTTTTATATATTCATAGTATTCAATACCAGTATGTTTATATTATCACACGAAAAGCGTTTATTCAATGACTTAATCACTTTTTACAAATCCAAACTCACAGTATTCAATGTAAAATAATAAAATTTGCATTGTAAAGTCAGAAATCTGTGCTAAAATTAATTTTACATACATTTTACATTCGCATGATGATGATTTTACCTGCACGCTTTATAATGAATTTGTAGAATAAAAAGAGAAGAAAACAAATAAGCAGAAGGAGCTTACACATTATGAAGAAAAATTTTATGAATCGGAATGTAAAAAGATTATTTGGATTTGGTTTAACATTAATATTACTGGTAACAACACTGACAGCCTGCGGTGCAGCAAATGATTCGATCACTGTTGTATCGAGAGAAGAGGGTTCCGGAACAAGAGGTGCTTTCATTGAACTTGTCGGTATCGAAGTAAAAGACGCAGACGGCAACAAGATCGACCAAACAACGACCTCAGCAGAGATCTCCAACAGCACTTCAGTCGTTATGACCTCAGTTGCAGGCAATGCATCAGCAATCGGATACATTTCACTTGGATCATTAAATGATACAGTAAAAGCACTTGATATTGACGGCGTCGCTGCTACTGTTGACAACATTAAGAACGGAACTTATGCTATCGCACGTCCCTTTAACATTGCAACTACAGGAGAAGTCAGTGATGCAGCAGCAGATTTCATCGCTTTCATCTTAAGTGCAGAAGGACAGGCAGTCGTTGAAGAAAATAAATATATCAGCCAGGGCAACACAGGTGCTTTCACAAGCGCAATGCCATCCGGCAGCATCACAGTCGGTGGTTCCTCTTCAGTATCACCTGTTATGGAAAAACTGATCGAGAGCTACAATACGATCAACCCGAATCTTACCATCGAACTGCAGCAGAGTGATTCAACGACAGGTATGACCTCAGCGATCGAAGGAATCTATGATATCGGTATGGCTTCCAGAGATCTGAAGGACAGCGAGATCGAAAAAGGTCTGATAGCGACCGTTATCGCAATGGATGGTATTGCAGTGATCGTAAACACAGAGAATACTGTAAGCGGTCTGACAAGCGAACAGGTAAGAAGTATCTATACCGGTGAGACAACCAGCTGGGCAGATGTTAAATAATTAAATAAAACACATATCTTGCTAAAGGGTTGGGGGTTCCCAGCCTTTTGGCTCTATTATCAGGGAAGCATAAATTACAGGATTTTCTTCCCCTATCCAGAGTAGCGTAAGGAGACTTTATGAAAAAATCTTTACAGGAAGATTCCTCACTGCAGGAATCTGTTAATATAAATACCATTTCCCAAAAGCGCAAAACCATTACTTCCAGCGCTGTAAAAGAGAACCTGATGAAGGGTGTCTTCTTTCTGACAGCACTGACCTCTATTGTTGCAGTAGCACTGATCTGCATCTTCTTATTTGCAAACGGTGTTCCAGCCATGGCAGAGATTGGTGTATTCAAATTCCTGCTGGGTACAGAATGGCGGCCGCTTAATGATGTCTACGGTATCTTTAATATGATCATCGGCAGTATCTTTGTTACCGCAGGAGCTATCATTATCGGTGTTCCGATCGGTATCCTCTGCTCTGTCTTTATGGCAAATTACTGTCCGAAAAGAATCTATAATTTTTTGAAATCTGCCATTAATCTGATGGCTGGTGTTCCCTCCATCGTTTATGGTTTCTTTGGTCTTGTTGTCATCGTTCCTGTTATGCAGAATTTGTTCGGCGGCAGCGGAAAAAGCATGCTGACTGCATCTATTCTGCTTGGTATCATGATACTGCCGACCATCGTGAATGTGTCGGAAGCAGCGATTCGTGCGGTGCCTTCTTCTTATTATGAAGGTGCGCTTGCACTCGGAGCAACGCATGAACGAAGCGTATTCTTTGCTGTTCTTCCCGCTGCCAAAAGCGGTATTATGGCAGGTATCATCCTCGGAACAGGCCGTGCCATCGGCGAGACCATGGCAGTCATCATGGTCGCAGGTAACCAGCCAGTCATCCCGGGCAGCCTGTTTGCAGGTGTCCGCACCCTGACTGCCAACATTGTACTTGAGATGGGATATGCGACAGATCTGCACCGAGAAGCTCTGATTGCCACTGCCGTAACTTTATTTGTCTTTATTTTGATCATTAATATGACCTTCTCATTGATCAGAAGGAGGGCAGACTGATGGAACAGATCAACAAGCAGTCATTTTCGCAAAAATTAAAAACCTATAAAAGCCACCCGTTGTCCTTTTTTATTCTGATCCTGGTCGTCCTGTCCGTTGTCATCACTGTCGGTGTGCTGTTAGTTCTGGTCGTCTATGTAATGATCCGCGGTATTCCGAATCTGAATGCAGGACTGTTCGCATGGGAATACAACAGTGACAACGTATCTATGATGCCCGCCATTATCAATACCCTTATTGTCATGATATTTTCACTGCTGCTTGCAGTACCGCTTGGTATCTTCTCTGCGATCTATCTGGTGGAATACGCAAAACGAGGCAGTAAGGTCGTTGCAGTCATCAGAATCACAGCAGAGACACTTTCCGGCATTCCGTCCATCGTTTACGGACTCTTTGGTTTTCTGATGTTCGTAATCGCCTGCGGTTTCGGCAACTCTATCCTGTCAGGTGCGCTGACCCTTGCCATCATGATCCTTCCGCTGATCATGCGTACCACTGAAGAAGCATTAAAATCAGTTCCTGATTCATACCGCGAAGGCAGCTATGGTCTTGGTGCCGGGCATATCCGTACCATCTTCCGTATCGTTCTTCCTACTGCCATCCCAGGCATTATGGCTGGTGTCATCCTGTCGATCGGACGAATTGTCGGCGAGACAGCCGCTCTGATCTATACCGCAGGTACAGTTCCCGGTGTTGCAACCAGTATATTTTCATCCGGAAGAACTCTCTCGGTGCATATGTACGCACTGCTTTCAGAGGGTCTCTACACCGAACAGGCCTATGGAACTGCTGTTGTTTTACTTATCCTGGTCGTATTGATCAATACCTTATCCGGTTATCTGGCAAAGAAGCTTACGCTCAAACAGTAAAGCAGCAACCATCAAATGTAAAAAGGAGAACATCATGGATGTATTTACAATTCGGGACCTTGTCCTGTATTATGGGGATTTTAAAGCGCTGAAAGGTATCAGCATGGATATCCCTTCCAATGAAATCACTGCATTTATCGGACCCTCCGGCTGCGGTAAATCGACCCTCTTAAAATCGCTGAATCGCATGAATGACCTTGTAGAAGGCTGTAAGATCACCGGACAGGTCCTGCTCAACGGTGAAGATATATACGGAAATATGGACATCAATATGCTCAGAAAACGTGTCGGTATGGTATTTCAGAAACCAAATCCTTTCCCGATGAGCATTTACGATAACATTGCATTCGGGCCAAGAACACATGGTGTTCGTTCCAAGCTAAAGCTTGACGATATCGTGGAAAAATCCCTCCGTGATGCGGCGATCTGGGATGAAGCAAAAGACCGTCTGAAAAAAAGCGCTCTTGGTATGAGCGGTGGTCAGCAGCAGCGTCTCTGCATTGCACGTGCGCTCGCAGTAGAGCCGGAAGTTCTGCTTTTTGATGAGCCGACCAGTGCCCTGGATCCGATTTCCACATCGAAAATTGAAGACCTTGCAGTCGAGCTTAAAAACAAATATACTATTATTATGGTAACGCACAATATGCAGCAGGCAGTCCGTATTTCAGACAAGACAGCGTTCTTCCTGCTCGGCGAGGTAGTAGAATTCGGAGAGACCGACAAGATCTTCTCCATGCCAAAGGATAAGCGTACAGAGGATTATATCACAGGGAGGTTTGGATGATGAGAACCAGATTCGACGATCAGCTTGAGATGTTAAATGTTGAGTTAATTAAAATGGGGGCTTTGTGTGAAGAAGCGATCTTGGCTGCCATCAAAGCACTGTTTGATGAAGATGAAGAAATGATGAAAAAAGCAGTGGCAATGGAACGTGCCATCGATCAGAAAGAACGTGACATTGAAACTCTGTGCATGAAGCTCCTGCTGCAGCAGCAGCCGGTCGCAAAAGACCTGCGCGCCATCTCCTCCACCCTGAAAATGATTTCTGATATGGAGCGAATCGGTGACCAGGCAGCAGATATTGCCGAGATCACCCAGTTCATCAAGGGAGACAGCACAAAGAGCAAGATCCGTATCCGTGATATGGCGAACGAAGCCATTCAGATGGTTACGGAAAGTATCGAATCCTTTGTCAAGAAGGATCTTGATCTGGCGCATGCCGTCATGAAGCACGATGATATTGTAGATGACCTTTTCAATAAAGTAAAAGAAGAACTGATCAGATTAATTTCCGAAGACAACAACAACGGCGAGTATTGTATGGACTTACTGATGATAGCAAAGTATCTTGAACGTATTGCCGATCATGCTGTTAATGTTGCCGAATGGGTGGAATACTCTCTCACCGGCACTCACCAGAATGAGGAGGGGCCAAATGATATACTTCGTTGAAGATGATACGAGCATCCGGGAACTGGTGCTCTATACACTGAACAGTTCCGGACTGCAGGCTGCGGGCTTTGACAAGCCCTCTGCTTTCTGGAAAGCGGTTGATTCTTCTGTTCCTTCTCTTGTAGTTCTTGACCTGATGCTTCCGGAGGAAGACGGTCTTCACATCTTAAAGAAACTGCGATCCATGCCTGCGACCAGCAAGCTTCCAATCATGCTTCTCACGGCAAAGAACAGTGAGTATGATAAAGTCATCGGCCTTGACGGCGGTGCCGACGATTATATGACAAAACCATTTGGTATGATGGAGCTTTTATCCCGTATTAAAGCACTGCTCCGCAGGACCAGTACCGGCAAGGAATCTGACCAGGTGGATATTGGTTCCCTGCATGTCAGTGTACTGAAACATGAAGTTACTGTTGATGATGTTAAGATCGAACTGACATTGAAAGAATTCGAACTGCTTGTTTTTCTCCTGGAGCACAAGGGTATGGTCATGACCAGAGACCAGCTGCTGAATCAGATCTGGGGATATGCCTTTGACGGAGAAAGCCGTACTGTTGACGTACACATCCGTTCTCTTCGCCAGAAGCTTGGCATCTGCGGCGATTACATCGAAACTGTTCGCGGCGTCGGATATAAAATCGGAGGCAGCAAAACATGATAAAACGAATCTTTAAATCTATTTTTGGTGTGGCTTTTCTTGTATTATTCTTATCTCTGCTTTTTATCATGGGGGTCCTCTACAATTATTTTGGTAAAATCCATGTAAACGAATTGAAAAATGAAGCGAATTATCTTTCCAAAGGTGTTGAAGCGAGCGGCCTTACTTATCTTAACCGTCTGACTTATTCTGATAACCGCATAACCTGGATTGATACTGACGGAACTGTACTTTTTGACAGTGTTGCTGATGTATCTACGCTTGAGAACCACAGCAACAGGGAAGAGGTGAAGGAAGCATATGATATAGGAATAGGCCAGAGCTCACGCTACTCTGACACACTGTCCCAGAAGACTACCTATTATGCCATGCGGCTGGATGACGGCACAGTCCTGCGTATCTCCTACACCCACGCTTCTGTCTTTTCACTGCTGACCTCCATGATTCCTCCGGTCATATTTATACTGCTTTTATCTGTGATCATATCACTTGCTTTTGCGTTAAAGCTTTCAAAGAGCATCGTAAATCCGATCCTGGATATCGATCTTGAACATCCGGGGC
>QKDK01000226.1 GCA_003252135.1 Clostridia bacterium | reverse complement strand
TACTGTTTGTGCCACAAATGTCCAACCTTTCTATAGTTCTTTCATTCATTAAATATAAAGAATGAACTTATCCTGTTTCTTGTAAAATAATATGATACCAAATATCAGAGATACAGCCCCAAACCCAAGGGAATAAGCCGTAAAGTAGGAATCCGGCGCTTCTCCGAATATAGCATTTCTAAAATTATAGATAGCAGCAAATAAAGGGTTCAGCTTGAAAATCCATATCTTCCAGCCTGCATCCGGAGTAAACACTCTCTCGACCGGATAAAAAATCGCTGAAGTATACATGATCATCATTGTAATAACGCCCCAGAGATACTCGAGATCTCTGAAAAACACATCCAGTGTTGTAAGGATCAATCCGACGCCCGTTGTTATCAGCAGCATGGCAAAGATCGGTATGATTGCCTCGAACAGGTGATAGGTCGGCTGTACATGCTGAACCGCTGCAACTATAATCAGTACAGTCAGGGAAATCAGAAAGGTCACAAAGCTTGATAACGAAGTAGATAATGGATAAATATACTTTGGCACATATACTTTTCGGATCATAGAGCTGTGATTACGCACTGATTTTAAGCACTGCTTGGTTCCTGTCGAGAAAAAGCCATACAGCAGACGTCCTGAAAGCACATAGATCGGAAAGTATGGTATTGTTCTGTCAAGGACCTCCGTAAACACGACTGTCAGTACGATCATGGTAAGGAGCGGTTCTAATAATGTCCATACAATACCCAGTACGGAATTTCTGTATTTTAATTTTATATCTTTTTTAATAAGTTCCTTAAGCAGAAACCTGTATTTTGTAAAATTTGATATTAACCTGTGCACGTATTCTCTCCGTTCTGAAATGAAAGTTCTTTTTTATGGCTGGTTGATGCCTGGTCCGGTATTTGAAATATTATCCTGATATATAGTGATTTCAATAGCAGACGATCTGATCTCCAGTCCGTTCTGCTCTGTCATGACCGGCAGTGTATATGTCCCCGGTGATGTACATTCACTGCAGTCAATATAAGGTTTTACCGTTGCCGAAGACACATCTTCAAGATCTGATGCCAGACCATATACTTTTAGTACAGTTGTCAGGGTAAGGTAAGAGACCCGAAGACCGTCCTGTACGTTTCTTGCTTCGATATTGCTGGCCAGCATGGATATATCCGTTGTATCAAGCTTTTCTATGGTTGCCTTGACCTTGGCTGTCGTAGTATCTTTGTCAACAATGATGTATTTACTGCCATATAGTTCTGTTAGCGCATCTTCGATGCTAAGATCTGTTTCGATGTCCGCTTTCGCACCGCTGATAACACATACCAGCTGTAAGTAGGAAATAGCCGCCAGATCTTCTTCTTCTCCTGCGATTACAATAGTCTGCGGCGCATACTCTATGCCTGTGCATACATAATTATAATACGCATCTCCTTCCGGAACAACTTTAAGATCGATTTCCTTTGTCGGAAGCAGGCGGACACTGACATCGACCTGTTCGGAAGATAAGGTGAGCTTAGAGGCATCAACAACATTATCCTCAGAATCATATAAGACCGGTGTCCCTTTTACATCAAAGGAATCGCTTGCACCTTCTACATCAACAAGAACCTTCAGCTTTGCTATCTTGCTGATCTGCGTTTTTGTTCCGGAAATCGTGATCAGATTCGGGCTGGCTGCAGTCTCTGCAATATAATAGCCATCAGCCACCGTGCCATCAGCCACGACCGATACAGCATAGGACTGGCTGTCGGTATCCTCTAAGGAAAGGTTCATGATTTCATTCATTCCGTCAACAATCTCAACTTCATTCTCTGTGTAAGTAATACATGATACATCGATCATGACATTATTCACATCACCAAAATATGAGTTGTAAAGAAAATCCGCAGTTGCTTTAAAATCATTGATCGTCAGCTTATTTGCTATGGATTCTTTTGCCCTTACCTTTATATCGATCTTATCACCTGAAATAACCTCATAGATCTTGTTTGAGGACTGCATGGCATCTTCATTCAGAATGCTGACCGGAACATCCTTGATCGTGACTGTTGTGACCGGATCGATCATACCATTGATAAATATCCATAGAACCACAGCAAGAATCAGCGATACAATTTTGAGTCCTATGTTTCTAGTTAGTATGTTTTTCATCCTGTGACCTCCAGAACCTGGTGATTTTCTTTCTGTCCACAACTTTGTTCTGAACAACCTTCAGCTTAGCTTTTAAGGTATCAACACCAACGCTTCTTGTTATTTCGCCTTTTTTTGCTACCGATACCTTCCCTGTTTCTTCTGATACAATAATAGTAAAGCAGTCTGTGACCTCTGTAATTCCGATGCCGGCACGATGCCTTGTTCCAAGCTCCTTGCTCAGCCTCATATTATCTGAAAGCGGCAGGTAACAGGTCGCAGCAGTAATACGGTCGCCCTTGATGACCACAGCACCGTCATGAAGCGGTGTGTTATGCTCAAATATATTGATCAAAAGCTGGCTGCTGACAACTGCATCAATATCAATACCAGTTTTTTCGAAATCTGTCAATGGTACATCTTCTTCTATAATGATCAAAGCACCGGTTTTATTCTTGGCAAGCTCATATGTGGCGTGGATCAGCTCATCCAGGGTGCGGTCTGAAAATCTTTCCTGCGCAGGTTCACGCAGATAGAACAATGGATTCATCATGTTCTTCTGCCCAAGCTGCTCCAGTGCTTTTCGAAATTCCGGCTGGAACACAATGATCAGGGCCGTAATACCAACGGTTATGGTATTGGCAAAGATCCAGAGTATAACATCAAACTCAAATATGTAGGCAATGATCCAGGCAAGCAGAAGAACTGATAATCCTTTCACCAGCACCCAGGCCCTTGTTCTTTTTGCCCATTTTATAATGTTGTACAGTAAAACTGCAAGGATCAGGATTTCAAAAATATCCGATATTCCGATCTTGGAAATTACAAGTCTGCTGAAATAATTATCAAAAAATTCAGATATCTTATTTGCCATTCTCTATGTCCCACCTCAATTCTTTTCTATCTTTTTATCTTAGATCCACTGTCAAAGTCATCTGCGTGCCGAATGCTTTATTCATTACGGATGGCTGTTGTCACTGTCGTCCTCTTCTTCAATGCCCTGCATATACCTTTCACGCATC
>QKDK01000072.1 GCA_003252135.1 Clostridia bacterium | reverse complement strand
AGATGCAGAGCGTGCCATGACTGCAGTACATGATAAATTCCGTCTGGGTGAGATGTAATTATTTGTTGTATTATTTTGCTTAGAATATTTCTTTCATATAAAGGAAGTCTGCTTATGCGAATAAGCAGGCTTCTTTTTTAAAGGAACCAATATTCCTTTTATCGAAGGTAAAAGCATCTAACTTGCGGAGACAAAAGCACCCTCTTGACATTTTTACTATTCTATTATATAAAGTATAAGTATGCCTTTTTATAAGAAAACAGGGGCATGAACAGACGCTGATTAATCGATGACAGGTACCGCATTCATGAAAATGCCGGGTATTGTCAACATTGAAATTATAAGGAGCTACTATGAAGAACCATCAGAAGGAAATCGACAGGAGAAGAACATTTGCGATCATATCCCATCCGGATGCCGGTAAGACAACCCTCACAGAGAAGCTGCTGCTGTACGGAGGCGCTATTAATCTGGCTGGCTCAGTTAAAGCAAAAAAGACAGCGAGGCACGCGGTATCCGACTGGATGGAGATAGAAAAGGAAAGAGGTATCTCGGTAACTTCTTCTGTTATGCAGTTCGAGTATGACGGGTATTGTATAAACATTCTTGACACCCCGGGACATCAGGACTTCTCTGAGGATACATATCGAACCCTGATGGCTGCAGATTCTGCTGTCATGGTCATTGACGCATCCAAGGGTGTTGAGGCTCAGACTATAAAACTGTTCAAGGTATGTGTAATGCGGCATATACCGATATTTACATTTGTCAATAAGATGGATCGTGAAGCCAAGGATACCTTTGAATTGCTGGATGATATTGAGACAGTTCTCGGAATCCATACCTGCCCGATTAACTGGCCGATCGGTTCGGGAAAGAACTTCCAGGGAATCTATACCAGAGAAACAAAGACCATCAGCCGTTTTACCGCTGCCAATTATGGCATGAAGGAAGTAGACGCTGTGAAGGTAAAACTAGGAGATGATTCACTTGACAGCATCATAGGAAAGGTAAATCATGATCAGCTATGTGAAGAAATTGAGTTATTGGACGGAGCAAGCGCACTGTATGACAGTGAACTGGTGCAGAACGGTGAGTTATCACCGGTATTCTTTGGCTCGGCACTGACGAACTTTGGTGTAGAAGATTTTCTTCAGCATTTCCTTGAAATGACTTCACCACCGCTTCCAAGAACCTCTGACCAGGGTGAGATCAATCCGATGCGCGAAGAATTTTCAGCCTTTGTGTTTAAAATACAGGCAAACATGAATAAGATGCATCGTGACAGAATTGCATTTATGAGAATATGCTCCGGTCGTTTTGATGCAACCCAGGAAATCTATCATGTACAGGGCGGCAAAAAGCAGCGGCTGTCCCAACCGCAGCAGCTGATGGCTCAGGAAAGAAAGATCCTGGAAGAAGCATATGCAGGAGATATTATCGGTGTGTTCGATCCCGGTATTTTTTCCATCGGAGATACTTTATGTACACCTGGTGAAAATTTTGCTTATGAGGGGATTCCTACCTTTGCACCGGAGCATTTTGCAAAGATACGTCAGATGGATACCATGAAAAGAAAGCAGTTCATTAAAGGTGTTACTCAGATCGCGCAGGAAGGTGCCATTCAGATATTTCAGGAATTCAATACCGGGATGGAGGAGATCATCGTTGGTGTAGTCGGTGTTTTGCAGTTCGATGTGCTGAAGTTCAGACTGGAGTCAGAATATAATGTGGAAATCAGGATGGAACAACTGCCATACGAGCATATCAGATGGGTGGTAAGCAACACAGATATATCAGGACTTAGTGTAACTTCTGATACGAAGCGGATCAAAGATATGAAAGGAAATCCTCTGCTGTTGTTTGTACATGCATGGAGCATCAGAACAGTCATGGAGAGAAACCCTGAATTGAAATTATCGGAATTTGGAAAATAAACAGGATAACATAATTTAACAGGTTATGGCGTAACAACCCCGAACAAGATCTTGATATTTGGATCCTGTTCGGGGTTGTTTTATAGTTTCATATAAATCAGTAAGTAGGGAACTGAGGGAACTGTGGGAACTGAGGGAACTGATTCGTTCTGATTTAACTTATTGCAAATGATGCTGTATGAAAAAACAGCAATGGTCATAGATTGTGTTACGCTGTGAAAAATGGAAATTCATAGGATGATGGAACCAGTTCATGCTTTACATCGTCTAAGGTTTCAGAGTATACTATATGAAGTAATTCGACTACAGGAGGGTCGCACATTTTCATATAGGGGGATTGACGTGATGTCAGATACTGAACACGATATAGTGGATTATGATCTCGAAACATTGATGCGAACGTATGGCAATGATGTTCTGCGGACAGCATATATGTATGTTAAAGATAAATTTACGGCAGAAGATATATTTCAGGACGTATTTATTAAAGTTAACCGTGGATTAGGAGAGTTTAAGGGTAACAGCAGCATTAAGACCTGGATCATCCGGATTACGATCAATACATGTAAGGATTTTATAAAAAGTGCTTATACAAGAAATGTGGTTCCGCTGATGGAGTTCAAAGAGGATGCCATTGTTTCTGAAGATGATTTTGAAGCCATAGAAAAAGAAGAGACAAGGAAAGAGGTACGACAGGCTGTCATGGACCTTCCCGAGATATATCAGGAAGTGGTTACCTGCGTATACTTTCAGGAGATGAGCATCACGGATGCTTCTAATGCTCTTGGTCTCGCAGAAGGAACCGTGAAGAGCCGGTTATCTCGTGCAAAAGAAAAGTTAAAAGAAGTGTTGGAAAGGAGGTATAAGAATGAGCAGTAACAAACAGAATAATTTTGACGATTTTGAGCTTTGGATTCATGATACGATGCATCAGGAGTTTGAAATATCACCGATTGTTATGAGCGAAGACTTACTCCAGAGGACGCTGAAAGCAGTAAAAGAGGACACAGTAAATGAAGGCAGATTGAATGAAGGCAGATTGAATGAAGGCAGAATAAATGAAAGTACTGTGAAAGAAAAATCAGAGAATGATAGCCTTGAGATCGAAGGCATTGTAAAAGAAGGCGTTGTAAAAGAAGATGCAGAGAATCAGGCAGCTAAAAACGCCGATGCAAACATTATACCTATGCAAATAAAGAAAAATAAGTCATCATTTTTACGCGGACTGCGTACATTTGCAGTTGCAGCTGCATCTGTTATGCTTGTGATCATGGCATTTAAAGTCAACAGTCTGCTTAAAAGCAGTATAAGTTCAAATGATTCGACGGCCAGTTATGTATTTGATACAGCTGATACAACTACATCTGCTGAAAGTGCTTCAGGCGATGAATCATTGGAGTACGATGTTACGCGGGCAGCAGAGGAGAAAGCAGCAGATGTTGACGGCAGTTCTGTCGTGGGAGATGCTATGTATGGGTTAAGTAGTTCACCCGACAGTTGCGCAGACACTGCTGCAGGCAGCAGTACAGATAGTAGTGCAGGCACAGATAATTCTGGTGATGCGAATCTTCTGACACCTGAAACAGAGACTGCAATAGCGGCCACAGAGGTAACCGGAAATGTTAGCTGGTATTCCAATGTTTCGTTTTCTGTTGAGAATGCCGAAGATGCAACACAAACAGATGCCGAAATATATGCAGAGCAGGCACTTTATCAAACAGTGACAAATGTTTCTAACACAGAGTACATCAGTACACTGTCCTCTAATTATGCAATCTCTTCTGTGGAACCTTATGGCAATGAAGGAGCTGCACTCGATGTTAGTGATCTGGTTGGATGGGCAAATTCTTTTTCAGCCTTAGAAAATGATGTAATACTGCAGGATCAGGATGTTGTTTTAAGGGTATTGCTGCTGGAGAACACCGATCACATATTATATCTGCGAGCCGGTAACGCAGGCAGTGTATCAATTGAAGATATCGGAATAGATGGATCTGTACTTTCAAAAAATACCGGAGAAACAAATGCAGACTCAGATCTTGTAGTGAGATTTACAGATTGGTTGAATGTCATTGATGGGTCAAATCTCATATTGCAGGAAGTGGCCAGAGAGTAGTATTCGATGAAAATTGACTAAGAACAAAAAGTCAATTCGCAAAATCATAATACGCATATGCATTAAATACTTCTTTGAGAAATGAATAAAATGAAAGGCTGGAGATTTTGTCTCCAGCCTTTTGTAAACTGTAAGGTGCATTGCTTTATTAAATACATTGCTTTACAAGGTGCATTGCTTTAAAGGTGCATTGCTTTATTAAATACATTGCTTTATAAGGTGCATTACTTAAATATACTTGCCTGTAATGGTACGATATTACATTGTTTATTATTCTTGTTTTTCATCGTCTTCTGAAGTGATATTGATGGACACATACTCACGGGAATCAGAAGCTTCTTCATCCTCGAAATCATCGACAGAATCACAGAGATCATCCAGAGATTTATCCTCTTTTTTTGCAAACAGTTTTTTGTAAAGATAAAAAGCACCAGCCGCAACTGCCGCAATGGATAGAATACATGCAATTATTTTCCAGAATTTTTTCATTGGTGTAAACTCCTTTCCTTTTTTGGTCATTGTGCGCCGATGCTGAGCATTCTGTTTTTGTGCATTAAATATAAAAACAGCAATAACAACAGCTTCCGGCTGTTGATTTCTATTATAATTCTAATTTGGGAAAAAGGAAAGAGAAACTTCTAAAAATTCTAAAAAAAATGAACAATTTGAAAATTTAGACTTGAAATCTAGAAAGATATGAGTTATAATATCGTACGTGGCTGGCGAAAAGCAATAAAAAAGCTGGTTTTTAATAAGAATATTGGGCTATCGCCAAACGGTAAGGCAACGGACTCTGACTCCGTCACTCAAGGTTCGAATCCTTGTAGCCCAGCTAATAAATCTGAAGTGTTCATTGAAACACTTCTTTTTTTGTTTAATTGTTTCTAAACATGTGGGAATACGACAAATAATCAGAATAATGAATGATGAAGGCAGAAAGAGATCTAAGCAAAGCAAGTATATGAAACAAAAACTGAAACAATGGCTGAACATTGGCTGGAACAATGGCTGAAACAGCGGTTGAAACAAAAGGTGAAATAAAAGTTGAAATAAAAGTTGAAATAAAAGTTGAAACAGTGGCTGAATCTGTATGGTATAAAGAAGTGGTACAAAAATATTTTATATGCTACAATAATACAAGTATCATCTGGTTCCGGTGATTCTTTCACAGAATCATCACAGGTTCATGTTAAAGTTAACTCATGGTAATGTATGGCTGACTATTGTTCATATACAGCTGTACATATAGATTCAAACATAAGAAGGGGGACGCCGCTGTGGATGAGCAGATACTTGAGGAAGCTGAGAAGGAAAAAGAATTAGTTATTGAGGAAGACACAGAAGAAACAGAGGAAGCAGTAGAAGTCTTAGAAACAAGTGCCATTGAAGTTCCTGGCTCATTAAAGGAAAGCGGTTATAAGGAGCTGAAGGATGCTGCATTTGAACATGCAAAGGATACAATGAAGGAAAAGGATAAGATTGACTGGTTCGTGCTTGGATGCGGACTTTTTGCTATTGTATGTCTTGTTATCAGTGTTGTGAACGTTGTACGGTATGGATTTGATCTGTTGTTTGGAGTAATGATGGCTGCCTATGTTATCGTTGCTGTATTCTGCTTGATAAGGAAACTGCAGTACAAAGCCGGACGTGCTTATTGGAATGCAACATTCAAAGGGAAAATCAAGACAGGGAAGAAAGAACCTTTGAATCTGATGTTCTCAGAAGAAGGTATCGTGTACAGCAACGGCAAAAAGGATATCAAGCGCAGCTTTGACTCTTTATGGGATTCTTATGAGACCAGTGAATATTTCGTTTTTCATGCAACAGACCGCTGTATTATTCCGGTCAGTAAAACAGATATCCGTACGGCTCAGGAAGAATATGAAGGGATCGACCTGATGGATTACTTTACAAAGATCTGTGATAAATATAAAAATACCAAGACAGCGGATGAAGAGGAAGAACAGACAGAAGCAAACGATAAAGGCGATGACATTATGCCAGAGGATAATACTGAGTCAGAAGCTGAACAGGATGATGAAACGGAAAACATTGCAGAAGATGATAGCACAGAAGATGCCTGAGCAATAAAGGAAGCCTTAGAAGCAGAAGAAGCCTGAGATATAGAAGAAGCCTGAGATATAGAAGAAGCTTGAGCAGTAAAGGAAGCCAAAGAAGTAAAAGCATATGAAACTGCGTTGAATTTAAAGAAGAAACTGCATGACTAAAAACAAATCCCATCACTTCAATTGAAGTGATGGGATTATTTTTATGAAATCTGATGTTAATTATTCAGCCATCTTAACGAGCTTAGCGTATTTGTCAGCTGCATCTTTTGCTGCTTTTTCAAATAATGTTTTAGCTCTTTCAGGATTCTGCCTTGAAAGTCTGTTGTAACGTACTTCGCTTGCAATGAATTCCTGGTAGTCAGCTGTAGGAGCTTTGGAATCAAGAACAAAAGGATTCTTTCCTTCCTCAGTAAGACGAGGATCAAAGCGGAACAGATGCCAGTAACCAGCAGCTACGGCACGTTTTTCTTCTGTCTGGGAGCTCTGCATGCCACCCTTAATACCATGATTGATACATGGGGCATAAGCGATAACGATGGATGGTCCCGGATAGCTTTCAGCTTCAACGATAGCTTTTACGCACTGATTGTAATCAGCACCTTGAGCGATCTGTGCAACGTATACATAACCATAGCTCATAGCAATTGCAGCGAGGTCTTTCTTCTTAACATTCTTACCAGCAGCAGCAAACTGAGCGATAGCACCGGTAGGTGTTGCCTTGGAAGCCTGTCCGCCTGTGTTAGAGTAAACTTCTGTATCGAATACGAATACATTAACATCTTCACCGCTTGCGATTACGTGATCGAGACCGCCAAATCCGATATCGTATGCCCAGCCGTCACCACCGAAGATCCACTGTGACTTTTTAGCAAGGAATGATTTGTTCTCAAGGATGTATTTTTTATCTTCTGTATCAGCTTTACCAGCAAGAAGTTCGATAAGCTTGCGGGATGAAACTGCATTGTCTGTAGAAGAATTCTTTGTAGCAAGGAATGCATCACAGGTATCTTTAACTTCGCCGTCAGCACTTGCAGCAACAGCTTCAACAGCAGCGATGAGACGTTTTCTCATTGCTCTCTGGCCAAGTTCCATACCGAAACCAAACTCTGCATTATCTTCGAACAGTGAGTTAGCCCATGCCGGACCTCTTCCTGCTTTATCAACTGTGTAAGGAGTGGAAGGTGAAGAACCGCCCCAGATAGAAGAACATCCGGTAGCATTTGCAATATACATCTTATCACCATAAAGCTGTGTGATCAGTTTAGCGTAAGGAGTTTCACCACAGCCTGCACAAGCGCCGGAGAACTCGAGCAGCGGACGTTTGAACTGACTTCCCTTAGGAGTGGTTACTTTGAATTTCTCATGTACTTCTGCAGGAGTTTCTACAGTTACACCGAAATCGAACATCTTCTGAGATTCCATCTGTGTTTCAAGAGAAGCCATGGAAAGTGTTTTAGCACCTTTCACTTCAGGACATACATTGAAGCAGGAACCGCAGCCTGTACAGTCCATAACAGATACTGTAACAGCGAACTTAAGGCCCGGCATCTGTTTCATATCCACCATCTTAGCACCAGCCGGAGCTTTTGCTGCCATCTCTTCTGTCATTACAACAGGACGGATTACACCGTGAGGGCAGACATAAGAACAGAGGTTACACTGAAGACAAGTGTCTTTGTTCCATGAAGGAACATCAATAGCGATACCGCGTTTTTCATATGCGGAGGTTCCGAGAGGGAAAGTACCGTCAACGTGATCAACAAAGGCTGATACAGGGAGAGCATTACCTGTCTGCATATTGATCGCATTCTGAACGCCGTTAACATATTTGATAACGTCTTCTGCACCACCGGAAGCTAAGATTGCAAGATTTTCATCTGCTGCTGTAGCCCATGAAGCAGGGATCGCGATTTCTTTTACGCCGTCAATACCGCGGTCGATGGCATCGTGGTTCATCTTAACGATATCATCACCTTTTTTGGAGTATGACTTTGTAGCAGCGTCTTTCATATATTTCACTGCTTCTTCAACAGGAATGATGTTAGCAAGCTTGAAGAATGCAGCCTGGAGAATTGTATTGATACGGCCGCCAAGACCAACTTCTTTACCAATGGTGATACCATCAATGGTAAATAACTTGATATTGTGTTCTGCCATGTAACGTTTAGCCTGTCCTGGCAGCTGAGCTTCGAGCTCTTCCAGTGACCAGCCGCAGTTAAGAAGGAAGGAACCGCCGTCTTTCAGATCCTGAACCATGTTATATTTATGAACATAAGCAGGCATATGGCATGCAACGAAATCTGCTTTGTTGATCAGGTAGGTAGATTTGATAGCTTTTTTACCAAAACGAAGGTGGGAGATAGTAACACCGCCTGATTTCTTGGAATCATAATCAAAGTAAGCCTGAGCGTACATATCAGTATGGTCACCAATGATCTTGATGGAGTTCTTGTTAGCACCTACGGTACCGTCTGCGCCAAGTCCCCAGAACTTACAGGAGGTTGTACCTGCAGGTGTTGTGGAAGGATTGGTCGTACGTGGAAGAGAAAGGTTTGTAACATCATCAACGATACCGATGGTGAAGATCTTTTTCTCTTTGTTAGCGTAAGTAGCAATGATATCAGATGGCAGTGTGTCTTTGGATCCAAGACCATAACGTCCGCTGAATACCGGAACTGCATCGAATTCTGTTCCTTTTAATGCTGCAACAACATCAAGGTACAGAGGCTCGCCGATTGCACCAGGCTCTTTTGTTCTGTCAAGAACTGAGATCTGTTTTACTGTTGAAGGGATTACAGAAAGAAGGTGCTTGATGGAGAAAGGACGATACAGACGTACCTTTACAAGACCTACTTTTTCGCCTGCAGCCATCATATAGTCGATTGTTTCTTCAATTGTGTCACAAGCAGAACCCATAGCGATGATGATGTGTTCAGCATCAGCAGCACCGTAATAGTTGAATAATTTGTAGTCAGAACCGATCTTAGCGTTTACTTTGTCCATGTACTCTTCAACAATTGCAGGAAGTGCATCATAATAACCGTTGCTTGCTTCTTTTGCCTGGAAGAATACGTCAGGATTCTGTGCTGTACCACGCTGAACCGGATGTTCTGGATTCAGGGCTCTTTCACGGAAAGCAGAAACTGCATCCATATCGACCATTTCTTTTAAGTCTTCATAATCCCATGTTTCGATCTTCTGAAGCTCATGTGATGTACGGAAACCGTCAAAGAAATGAAGGAAAGGTACACGGCCTTTGATTGCGGAAAGATGTGCGATAGCACCAAGGTCCATAACTTCCTGAACATTACCTGCACAAAGCATAGCAAAACCAGTCTGGCGGCATGCATATACGTCAGAGTGATCACCAAAAATGGAAAGAGCGTGAGTAGCAAGAGCACGAGCAGATACATGCATAACTGCAGGAAGAAGTTCACCTGCCATCTTATACATATTCGGGATCATAAGTAATAATCCCTGAGAAGCTGTGTATGTTGTTCCTAACGCACCAGCCTGTACTGCACCGTGTAACGCACCGGCAGCACCACCTTCAGATTGCATTTCGGTTAATACCACTTCATGTCCGAAGATGTTCTTTCTTCCTTCGGTTGCCCACATATCGGTGTAATCAGCCATCGGTGATGAGGGTGTGATGGGGTAAATAGCCGCGACGTCTGTAAATGCATACGACGCATGAGCTGCAGCGGTATTACCGTCCATGGTTTTCATTTTTCTTGCCATGATATATGTCCTCCTTTAAATAATAAAATCTTAGATCGACAATTTGGGGAGCAATAATACTCGTATTGTCTTGCATCTAAATTACAGTAACGCGGAAAAAGATGCTTACTGTGCTACCGTATAGATTAGCACGAAAATGACAATTAGTAAAGGGAAAATGGAAGTTTTATTACCCTCTTTACTTTAAAAAGGAATGTAAAAATGGTTTAAAAAGTGCATATATAGCAGGTGAATGCTAAAAATTTAACATTCTTATGAATTGACTGGCGGATAAATACCTGAAAAATCATGAAAATTGACTAGAGAAACAAAAGCGAATAACCCCTTAAAACATAGAAAACATCTGTGTTTATTGACAATCTAGATTTCATACGATATAATACTTTGAATAAAGTAGCAGGAGGAAGGGTTTGCATGGAAGATAAGAAGAATATTTTGACTTATGCAGGACTGAAGCAGTTAGAAGATGAACTGCAGGATTTAAAGGTAAATAAGCGTAAGGAAGTTGCACAGAAAATTAAAGAAGCAAGAGAACAAGGAGATCTTTCCGAGAATGCAGAATACGATGCGGCTAAAGATGAACAGCGTGAAATCGAAGCCAGAATCGATGAAATAGATAAAATTCTGAAAAATGCGGAAGTAGTTGTTGAAGAAGAGGTTGCTGTTGACGTGATCAATATCGGCTGTATGGTCAAGATCATGGACAAAGAATTCAACAATGAAGTAATATATAAAATTGTCGGATCCACAGAAGCCAATACCTTAAAAGGCAGAATTTCCAATGAGTCTCCGGTCGGAAGAGCACTGCTTGGCAAAAAAAAGGGTGAGACCATCGAAGTAGATACCCCGATGGGATCGTTAAAGTACAAGATCATGGAGATTCAGAAAGCAAATTAATAAAGAACATATACAGGACAATGAAGGCATACCGTATCAGGTGTGCCAGTTTATTGCCAGTCAGCAGAAAGGAAGTATCATCGTGAGCGATACCAATAATACAGAACAGCAGAATCTGCCAAAGGAACAGGATGTCAGTGAATTAATAAAAGTAAAGATGCAAAAACTTTCCGAATTACAGGCAGCGGGAAAAGATCCTTTTATGATCATGAAATTTGATGTTACACATCACACAGTTGATGTAACGAAACATTTTGATGAGCTGGAAGGAAAAAAAGTCTCACTTGCCGGACGTATTATGAGCAAACGCGTCATGGGAAAAGCTTCTTTCATGAATCTGCAGGATAAGCTTGGAACCATCCAGGGCTATGTTAAAAGAGATGATGTCGGAACAGATGAATATACTGCATTTAAAAAATTTGATATCGGCGATATCGTAGGTATCACGGGTGAAGTGTTCAAGACACATACAGAAGAGATTTCCATCAGAGCGACTGAAGTGACTCTGCTTTCAAAAAGTCTTCAGGTCCTCCCGGAGAAATTCCACGGACTTACCGATACAGATATCAGATACCGTCAGCGTTATGTTGACTTAATTGTGAACCCGGAAGTTAAAGATACCTTTATCAAACGTTCCTATATTATAAGGGAGATTCGTAATTTCCTTGACGGACGTGATTTCATCGAAGTTGAGACACCGGTTCTTGTACCAAATGCCGGCGGTGCGGCAGCAAGGCCATTTTTAACATTCCATAATGCACTTGACCAGGAAATCAATCTTCGTATCTCGCTTGAGCTTTACTTAAAGCGACTGATTGTCGGCGGTCTGGAGCGCGTATACGAGATCGGCCGAGTATTTCGTAACGAAGGTCTTTCCGTACGTCACAACCCGGAATTCACCTTGCTCGAGATCTATCAGGCCTTTACCGATTACGAAGGCATGATGGAGCTGACAGAATCAATGTTCCGTCAGGTGGCAGAAAAGGTTCTTGGAACGACCGTGATCCAGTATGGCGATCTGACGATCGATCTTAGCAAACCGTT
>QKDK01000037.1 GCA_003252135.1 Clostridia bacterium | reverse complement strand
AAACGCAGAAGGTGTAGTTTGAAGCAGAGAAAAAAGAACAAAGGATGCTGCATAGAGCAGCAGTCCGATGGGAAATAAGCGGTATCTGTTCTGGAATGAGGTTCTTGAAACAATCAGAACAGCAATTATATATGGAAGATTAGTAAAAATATCAACCAGAAAAGTAAAGCCGGAATAAGCAGGAAGGATGACTTGAAACATAATACCGGCATTGATGGACAGTATTGCTATAAACAGAAAGAATAAAGTAAAAATCTTTAATGAGTACATTTCTTTTGCAGTATTCTTAGCTGAGGGCATCTCTATATTCAAAGTGGAAAGAGATATCAGAAGAATACCAAGAGCAAGGACTGCTTCCATGGCTGAATAAACGCAGGAAAGAGGGATAAGGTCAGATAATATGTCGAACAGCACCATCAGGCATGTCCCTGAACAGATGATCAGTGCGACTGCAGATGCTCTGCTTTTCAAAGGGACAACAGTCTGTATTACCGGCGCATATCCTGACACGGTAAGACCTAAAAGAAAAGAAACAGCAGCAATCAATACAGTGAAAAACCTTGCGGGAATATATGGAAACAGTAAACTGAATGAAAAAGAGAACATCAGGATGAGCATCAGGAATTTTGCGGGTTTTTTAATGAAACGAACAAGAAAGCCGCCTGTAAAAAGTCCGATGGCATGACAAAAGACGGACAGAATGGGCAAAAAGGATATCGTAAGACCTCGTTCCTGCATCATTGCTTGAAAAATGGGACCTTCATAAGGAAATGACATGATCCAGCCAAAGACAACAGAAATACCTGTCAGGAAAATGAGCTGTTTTCTTTTTTGTGCCATCAGAATCACCAAACCTTTCTTATGCTATTATATTCCGGTACGGAAAGGGTAACTTTCAGTTTTTTCTATGAATGAATCATAGTACAACAAAAAAACTATGTCAATCGATTTGGTGAAATTGGCTGAACAAGGAGAAATATGGAACATGTAAAATGCTTCATTCATTGCTTGATACTATATTGTAAAGTGAAGTATAATGTAGATATGTAACCGATGGAAGAAAGGAGATACCAAAATGATTATTAAGAAATCAAAAATTGCAATTATCGGATGCGGTCTGGTTGGCTCCTCAACAGCATTCTGTCTCGTGACACAAGGTGTTTGTGATGAAATACTCATGATAGATATAAATCAGGAAAAAGCATATGGAGAAGTTCTGGATCTGCGTGATACCATAAAGTATCTTGACCGGAATGTGAAGGTGAAGTCAGGTACTTATGAAGACTGCGGTGATGCAGATATCATCATCATAACCGCAGGTGCTCCGCCAAAACCGGGACAGACCAGACTCGATACACTGGAAATCAGTGCAAAGATAACAGAGAGTATCGTGGGACCGGTTATGAAAAGCGGATTTGACGGAATTTTTCTGGTTGTTTCCAATCCGGTCGATATGATTGCCCACTTTGTATATCAAAAATCCGGTCTGCCAAAGCAGCAGGTCATCGGGAGCGGGACGGCACTGGATACAGCAAGGCTTCAGAACCTTATTGCCGAGCTGGTCGATGTTGATCCGCGAAGCGTTTATGCCTACTCAATGGGAGAGCATGGAGACTCCCTGATGGTTCCGTGGTCATCGGTCACCATAGCAGGAAAGTCATTTTATGATGTAATTGCCGATAATAAGGAACTGGTCGGTGATGTTGACCTGGATGAACTGGTCATAAAAACGGCAAGAGAAGGCTGGGAGATATACCAGCGCAAGGGAACGACATATTACGGCATAGCTTCTGCATGTGCCGGAATCTGCAAGACAATACTGTATGATGAGAACAAGATAATACCTGTTTCAACACTGCTGGAAGGTGAATATGGTGAAAGTGATGTGTTTGCAGGTGTACCTGTCATATTGAATCGTCATGGAGCAGCGGATGTTCTGGAAATTCACATGACTGAGGATGAATTGGTACGGTTTAAAGCTTCTGTTAAAATCATCAGAGAAGCAACCGCAAAAATTTTGATTTAAGTTGATTAGCATATAGGGTGAATCCTGCTATATTAATGAAAAACACAGAAAACGGAAAATCTGACACTCTTTATTGTAAGTTATTATATTTACAAAGTAAAATACTGCAGGTACAATTTAGAAAAGAAGACTGTCCCTTTAATGAACTGGAGAAAAGCCGGCATGACAAAAGCAACAGGACCTGATGCAGAAGCATCTGCGCTGCATGTGATCGCAAGAATATATACTGAGTTTCCGACAAAGTTCGGGATACCAAGACAGAGCAATCTTGCAGATGCACTGCAGGCTGTCATTGTTTTCGAACCAGACTATAGAAATGCGGATGCATTGCGGGGCATCGAGGAGTATTCTCATATCTGGCTGATATGGGGATTTTGCGCGAATAAAGAAGCAGAATGGTCACCGACTGTAAGACCTCCCAGACTTGGCGGAAATAAAAGGATAGGTGTCTTTGCTACGAGGTCGCCATATAGACCGAATGCCATGGGACTGTCATCGGTCAGGCTTGTATCAGTTGAAGAGCGTCAGGATGCCGGTACAGTGTTAGTAGTGGCAGGTGCGGATCTGATGAATGGAACACCGATTTATGACATAAAACCATATCTCGCCTATACGGATTCTCATCCGGATGCCAAAATGGGGTTTGCGGGTGAGGTAAAAGGATATGAGCTGGCGGTTGTTATGAGCGGTGAACTTGCCGACAGACTGCCGGACAACAAAAGAAAAGCACTGATTCAGATCCTGTCTCAGGATCCAAGACCATCATATCATGATGATCCGGAACGTATATACGGTTTTTTCTTTGGTGATTTTGAAATCACGTTTACGGTACAGGATGCTGTTTTAAATGTAAAGGATATCAGAAAGATCTGAAAATTGCAGGGAGGCAGAACTTATGGACAGGAAGGCATATCATGAGGAAATTGAAAGAGTGATTCAACAGGGCCCATTTGCGGACAACTGGGATTCACTGGGAGATTATAAGGTACCTGACTGGTATCAGAAAGCAAAGTTTGGGATATTTATTCACTGGGGTGTTTATTCGGTACCGGCATATGGCAGTGAATGGTATTCAAGAAATATGTATATTCAGGGTTCACCTGAATATGAGCATCATCTGAAAAC
>QKDK01000271.1 GCA_003252135.1 Clostridia bacterium | reverse complement strand
AATACATCCATAAATAAGAAATATTATGAAAAATAACGATTGGAGGTTGTGATATGGGCTATGGCAAGATCAGCAGCAAACAAAGAGAGATATTAGAATACCTGAAAACACAGATAATTAATCGTGGTTTTCCTCCTGCCGTCAGAGAGATTTGTGAAGCTGTGAATTTAAAATCTACTTCTTCGGTTCACTCACATCTTGAGACACTGGAAAAGAACGGATATATTAGAAGAGATCCGTCAAAGCCACGTGCTATAGAGATAGTAGACGATTGTTTTAATCTGGCAAGACGTGAAGTAGTTAACGTTCCTATTGTAGGGACTGTTACTGCCGGACAGCCAATACTGGCAGTTGAGAATATGGAAGGATACTTTCCTATTCCGATGGAATATATGCCGAATGAAGAAACCTTTATGCTTCATGTAAAGGGTGACAGCATGATCAATGCCGGAATTTTTAATGGTGATCAGATACTTGTTCAAAAACAGCAGACTGCAAAGAACGGTGATTTTGTCGTTGCCATGATGGATGATTCCGTCACGGTTAAGACATTTTATAAAGAAAAAGATCACTACAGGCTTCAGCCCGAGAATGATACCATGGAGCCGATCATTGTTAGCGAAGTAATGATCCTTGGTAAAGTGATCGGACTATTTAGAATGTTTTAAAGAAAACCATATAATGATAAAACAAAAGCCGAAGATAATTTCGGCTTTTGTTTTATCATTAATTATTTAAAGATAATACTATTGTTTTTTGGTTTATAATGTATTTACGTCAACTGTTTTTCCGTCTTTCCAGATTCTTTCCAAATCATAGAAAAGGCGGTCTTCACTTGAGAATACATGAACAACAAAATCACCATAATCCATCAGAATCCAACCGCTCGAACGAATTCCTTCGATTCTTGCAGGTTCAATACCCTTTCTTCCAAGCTGTTCTTTTACTGAATCTACCAGCGCTTCAACATGCGGTGCATTATTTCCATGTGCAATAACAAAATAATCCGCAATAACTGATATATCTCCAATATGAATGATTTTTATATCTTCTGCTTTCTTGTCAGAAAGTGCCTGATATACTTCTTTAACATGTTTTGATGATTCTTTCAAGTATGTTCTCCTTTCGATTGTAACAGGTTACTGTAAAAGTCGTAAGTATCCTGTGTTTGCGTATCGATCTCTGTGTCTGATTCACGAAGATACCGCAATGTGTTTTCAAGTGCAAGACACATGGCCAGATCTATGTCACGGAATGCGATTTCTCTGATCTGATCAAGTGAAGGGCTGGTTTTCTGGTTTCTGTATGGTTCAATATAATCTGCAAGAAAAATAAGCTTTTCAAGCAATGTCATTGATGGACGTCCGGTAGTATGATATTTTATGGAAGAAAGAATATCTTCGTCTGTAATCTTATATTCAGCTTCTGCCAAATAAGCTCCAAGCTTTCCATGGAGTAAAAAAGGGTTTCTTTCTTCTACATCACTGACATGCAGGGTAAGCTGTCTGCATTGCTCCAGTATGATATCATCTCCTAGCTGCTTAGCACAATCGTGAAGCAGACCTGCGATAATAACATTATCAATTTCAGCATAATGATATACCATACCCATGGAAGCAGCCGTATATGCAACGCTTACAGAATGAAGAAAACGTTTGCCGCTCAGTGTCTGCTGCATAGCATTTTGGAGTTCAAGGATTTTTGCTTTTTTCTGATTCATGAACGCCTCATTTCTGATCTCTGTATAAATTATGTGCTTGTATATATTCAATGACAGCGTCTTGTACAATATATTTTACAGACTTTCCTTCTGAAATCATATTGCGGATATCGTGTGAAGATATATTCATGGAAGGAATAAGTATTTTATCAATTGAAGCATGATAGGTCTCACGGTATAATGCAATCATCTGATCAGTCTGTTCATCATGATATCCATAACGTGATGCAGCAAGAATATGGGCATATTGAAATATTAATTCCGGCTGATACCAGTTTTTCAGCTGGTATAAAGAATCACCGCCAATTATAAAGTACAATCTGTCTTCTGGCATCTTCTCCTGCAATATACGCAGTGTTTCACAGGTATAGGATACATCACCTTTTTCGATTTCAAGTGTAGAGAATGTGAAATGTTCATTTCCCTGCAATGCAAGCTTTAACATGGCAAGCCGGTCAACGTCACTTAAGACCATATTCATACTTTTATGCGGCGGACGAAATGACGGCATGAATATAATCGTATCTAAAGCATATTGCTGATAGGCTTGTTCAGCAAGAATCAGATGAGCAAGGTGAACCGGATTAAAGGTTCCGCCTATTATACCGATTTTTTTCATGTGTCATCCCCCTGTTATGCTTTAGGAAGTTCGATTCTTTTTTTGTTCTTTGATTCTTTATACAGTATGATTTTCTTACCTATGATCTGGACTACTTCAGAATGTGTTCTTTCTGATAAGATTGATGCAAGTTCTTTTGGATCATCAAGGCAGTTGTTCAAAACAGTAATCTTTATCAACTCTCTTGCTTCCAGCGCTTCATCTACACTGATTGTCAGTTCAGGAGAAATGCCAGATTTACCGATCTGCATAATGGGGTCTGTCTTCATCGCAAGACCTTTCAGGTACGAACGTTGTTTGCTCGTCATAGAATATCCTCTTTCTTAATAATGGATTATTTGTAATAATCAAATTGCAGACCGTACATACGGACTGTATCGCCATCTTTAATGCCAAGTGCTTCCAGCTCTTCAAGAATTCCATTTTGCTTTAAAAAGTTCTGGAAAAACTCAAAACCTTTTTCTGAATCTATATTAGTATAACCAAGCATTCTTTCAATTCTTGGGCCTTCCACAGCAAAGACCTGTTCTTCCGTATCATAGAATACAGAATACGGTTCTTTTGAAACCCTGAATTCATTAACAGAAAATTCTTTTTCAAATACTATTGGTTCTTTGGGTATGGTCTTCAACAAGTCACTGACATAGTAAAGGAGTTCTTTAAGCCCTCTTCCGCTTACTGCAGAAATAGGAAATACCGGGATGTTTTCTTTTTCAAACTCTTCTCTTAGTAATTCAATAACTGTCTCTTCTTCTGTACCAAAGAATACATCTGTTTTATTCGCAGCAATGACCTGCGGTTTTTTTAAAAGTGCAGGGTTATATGCTTC
>QKDK01000054.1 GCA_003252135.1 Clostridia bacterium | reverse complement strand
GTAAATATATAACAAAACAACTTTGCGTAAGCAGCACGCAGAAACAGAGGGCAAGATGTATTCTGATGTTATCATAATCGGTGCAGGTGCAGCGGGTCTGACTGCAGGAATATATGCAGCAAAATCAGGCAGGTCTGTTCTGATCCTGGATCACATGAAAAAACCAGGAAAAAAAATATTAGTGACTGGTAACGGTAAATGTAATCTTTCCAACCAGTTACAGCCAGCAGATGCGTATCGAGGAATGGATCCTGATTTTATAAAAAGCACCCTGTCAAGATTCGGATTGATTGAGACACTTGCTTTCTTTAAGAATCTTGGTATCTGTACAAAGTCAAAAAATGGGTATTTGTATCCGCTTTCAGAACAGGCTTCGAGTATTACAGAAGCTTTATGTGACGAATTAAATCATGCCGGTGTTAAGATCCATACTGAAATCCATGTTTCTCATATTTATAAAAATAACTTCTTTACTTTGCAGACACAGAACTCGGAATACACCTGTGAATCCTTAATTATTGCTGCGGGAGGATGTGCTGCCTCTAAGCAGGGCAGTGACGGAAGCGGATTTTCTCTGGCAAAAGAGTTAGGACACAATATTATTACACCGCTTCCCGCACTTGTTTCTCTGATTTCAGATGATAAGCGGTTCAAGGTCATCAGTGGTGTCAGACGAGAAGTTAAAGCTGTGCTTCTGGCCGGTGGACATGAATACAAAGAAGCAGGAGAGATCATTTTCACAGATAACGGGATTTCTGGCATACCAGTCATGCAATTGAGCAGGTTTGCTTCACAAAGCCTTTTTGAAAATAAAAAGGTCATAATGACGCTTGATTTATTTCCTGATAATTCATTTGATGAATTGTTTCATATGATTTGGCTGCAGCGAAAAAACAATCCCGGCAAAACAGCAGAAAATCTTTTCCGCGGCATATGTAACCATAAGCTTGTCTATCTTGCTTTTTTGGAATGCGGCACAGCGCCTGCCATTCCCGGATTCTCTCTGCAGAAAGATGATATAAGCAAGATATTAAAATACTTAAAGTCATTTCCTGTAAGCATTACAGGAACGGGAGATTTTGAACAGGCCCAGGTCACGATGGGCGGCGTGGATACTCATGAAGTATCTGCAAAAACCATGGAGTCAAAATTGATAAGTAACCTTTATTTTGCCGGTGAAATACTGGATGTTGATGGAACCTGCGGCGGATATAATCTACAGTGGGCCTGGTCCTCCGGTGCCATAGCCGGCATGTCACAGAACAGAAAATAAATACTTGATTTATCAGAATTGGAGTTGTATATTATGTTATCTGTATCTCAGATCAAGCTGCCAGTATCGCATAACGAAGAAGATCTGCTCTCTTCACTTTGCAGAGCATTGAAAACAAATAAAAAAAGCATACTTTCCTACCAGGTCGTAAAACAGTCGCTGGATGCAAGAAAAAATCAGCCGCTTCTTTATGTTTATACCCTGGAAGCAGAAGTGGAAAATGAAAAAAATATAGTAAGAACATGCAGAAACACCAATGTTACTTTTGCAGATCAGATCAGATATTCCTATAAAGTCAGCGGAGAAAAGATACTGAAAAATCCTCCTGTTATTGTCGGGAGCGGTCCTGCAGGCTTATTTTGTGCTTATTTCCTGGCACTTGAAGGATACCGTCCTTGTATTATTGAACGCGGAGACTGCATTGAAGACAGAACCAGAGCCGTCGATAACTTCTGGTCAAGCAACGAGCTCGATCCTGAATCCAATGCACAATTCGGTGAAGGTGGTGCCGGTACTTATTCAGACGGCAAGCTCAACACTATGGTAAAAGATAAGACAGGACGTATCAGAAAGGTTCTTGATACCTTTGTTGGCTTTGGAGCGCCTAATGAAATCCTGTACCGTAATAAACCGCATATCGGAACTGATAAGTTAAGAAATGTTATTATCAATATGAGAAAAGAAATCATCTTACTAGGCGGGAGCATTCGTTTCAGAACCAAGCTGACAGATATCATACAACAGGATAATCAGCTGCAGGAGATAGAAGTAAACAATCATGAGATCATCCCCTGTGAATTATTGATCCTTGCGATCGGACACAGTGCAAGAGATACCTTTGAACTTTTGCAAAAACGTGGTGTCGCTATGGAGCCCAAACCTTTTGCCGTAGGACTCAGGGTGGAGCACCCGCAGAAGATGATCGACCAGGCACAATACCATCTTGATTTTGACGAATCAGAATGCAACCTGCCGGCTGCTGACTATAAGCTTACACATCAGACAAAAGATCGGGGTGTTTATTCATTCTGCATGTGCCCCGGCGGCTTTGTGGTAAATGCTTCATCTGAACCAGGCTTATTAACAGTAAATGGTATGAGCAATCATGCCCGGGATGAAAAAAACGCTAATAGTGCCATCGTTGTTACAGTAACTGCAGAGGATTTTATTAAGACCTCGGAACGTGAGGATTTTGCTGATGTATTAATTAACGCAGGTGTCAGTCCTGACTATCAAAATTCAAAAGATCTGAGGGAGGAGCTTGCATCGTCACCATTGCTTGGCATTGCATTTCAGCGATACTGGGAAAGAAAAACATTTCTTTCGGGGAAAGGCAGAATACCTGCACAGTTGTATGGCGACTTGATTAATCATGTCATCAGTGATACGATAGGAGAAATTACGCCCAATACAAAAGGAAATTATACGCTGGCGAATCTGCATGACTGTCTTCCTGAAGAAATTCTTAATGCAATCATAGAAGGTATGAACGCATTTGGCAGATCAATACACGGTTTTGATCGCAGTGATACCATAATGCTTGGTATAGAAGCCAGAACCTCATCTCCAGTCAGAATTACACGGGATGATAACTATTATTCTAATATAACCGGTATTATACCTTGTGGTGAAGGAGCCGGATATGCAGGCGGTATCGTTTCTGCCGCTGTGGACGGCATACGTGCTTTTGAATCAATTGCAGGAAGCTGCAAGCCGTTATCTTTAAAATAAATTATACAAATGTTAGGAGTTATCATGGATCAGGATAAAATAACGAGAATCAATGAATTATATCATAAATCAGTTGATTTTGAACTTACAGCTGAAGAACTGGAAGAACAAAAGCACTTGCGTCAGGAATATATACATGCAATAAGAGAGAATATAAGAAGTACACTGC
>QKDK01000166.1 GCA_003252135.1 Clostridia bacterium | reverse complement strand
AGGATTCATTTCTCAGCTGTGCAAAATAGATGTCCAGGTTCCTGTCTATACCCTGCACCACGACAGTATAGGTCTCATTAAAATCATCACGGATCTCTTTTGATATTGAACGATAGGAATATATGATGAGCAGAAAAATCGGAATCAAAGTAAGGAATACAAAGGAAAGAATGATCGTCCCTGAAATACTTTTTCCAACTTTATGTTCATTATGTCTTTCTCTGCTCATAGGATACCTCTGATTATTTTGATTTGAATGGTTATTCCTTCTGTATGCTCTTATTACTATAAACTATGGTTGCTGACAGACTCTCCAATTTTATATCGTTATACGTTTCCAGAGATGTACTTTGCAATCAGGTCGCTATGTGTTCCAAGGATGTTCTATGCAATCAGAACGCTGCCGCTTTTTGCAGTATCTTTATTCGCTTTGACTGCAAAAAATCACGTTCTTAAGATCTATGCTTCTTTTTATGTTCTTCAAGAAGGTTTGTAAACCAACTGTTTATGCGGTACGAAATCAGCCTCCCAAAAATCTCCATATCATATTTCTGGCTTTCGTTTTTCATCTTCTTTCGTAAAACCTGCTAACATCCAGGTTCTTTGAAAAGCAGCTCTGCTCACCGGACAAAACTTTATTCACCGGACATAGCCCAGCTCACCGGACATAGCTCTATTTACCGGGCAAGATCAATCTCATCCCCGCATTTTGATTTTCTGGCAGCTTTAAAATGTTCCTTATCATTTTTCTTGATTGTTACTTTTTTTATCTCACGCTCTGTGCATATCTCCAGGGTGACCTGGCCCTTCTCAATGACTGGATGCCGTAAAATACGTGCACTGGCAGGAGTACAAGCCTCCCTTGTAAACGCCATATATATGTATTTTTCATCTTCATAGGGGACTTCCCCGTCTTTTAACAGCTTATGCATCTTACTTCGTTGTATTCTCGTCGTAAAATGGCACCAGTCCTCTTTTGCAAGTCTGCAGGCTGCTTTATGGGTGCATGGAGCGGCTATATGAGCTCCGTATGAGATCAACAGGTCTCTGGTATTCATCAGCTGCTTATATCCGACCGGTGTGCCAGGTTCAATGATCAGCAGCATCTTTTGTGCTGCTTCCCAAAGCTTCTTCACTACTTTCATACGATCCTCTTCCTTCATCTCATTCATAACATAAGAAGAAATGATCAGATCTGCTTTATAGTCTAGTGGATCCCTGACCAGATCTGTTGTTATCCATCTGGTATTTTTCAGAATATCAGAGCCTTCCTTCATCAGCTCCTGCCCGATCTTCTGCATTTCCATTTCCCGTTCCAGACAGGTTATGCTCTGAAGCTCCAGACAGTAATCTGCTGCCCAGGATGCTGCCCCAGAGCCTGCTCCGGCATCCAGCAGACTGTCGATTTGAAGCTGCGACCTGCTGACTGCATATTGTATGGCGTCGGCTACAGCACCAAAGGTCGCAGGCATACGAACTAGTGAGTAGACTAGTGCTTCTGTTTCTGTTGCTACTAATTTCTTCCCGTCACCGCTTTGATTTTTGTATCTCTCGCTTATTGTCTGCGCTGTTTTTTTTAGGTTTTCCTGTTTTAAACCAATAACTTTTTCTTCTATTGCATTTCTCAATCCAATGGGAAACTCCATATTATACTCGCTCTCTGTATATTCTAAAGTCTAAATACATCGTTATATAGACCAGATACTTATGTAAGGATATGATACCATAATAACCCCATAATCACAATTTCAACATAGAATATAAAATAAGACCCTGATACATCAGATGAATCAAGCTATCCGATTCACATCCAGATCTGGGTCTTTCTTTATGCTTGCTGCCTATATAAATCTAAAACACAACCACCAGCAGCATTTTGAATTGTTCCAGTGCATACACTGCATGAGGAAGCTTTGCAGGCATCACGATGGATTCACCTTCATGAAGTTCATAATCTGTCCCGTCAATGGTTATCTTCCCTTTTCCGTCCAGGCAGGTTACCAAAGCGTCTCCGCCAGACTCGTGCGTGCTGATTTCTTCATCTTTAGCAAATGAGAATATTGTCATACTGACTGATTGATTCTGTATCAGGGTTTTACTGATGATCTGGCCTTCCTGATAAGTCACTTGTTCTTTTAGCTTCAAAACTTCTGCCTTTTTCATGTTCTTCATGATATCTGCCATATTTATATTCTCCTTTTCTTATTTTTTACTGCTTTTTCTTTCATCTTAGTTTCTGTTATTAAATTGACAAACCTGCCGCTTTCAGTTCTCCTCCAAAAGTGCTTTTGTCTGGATTACCTTGGCAAATGTGCCGTTAAGTCCTGCCATGTATGCCTTATGCACTACTTCTGCGCTTAACTTCGTATCATTCCAATACAATGCTTTCGTTGTACAAGCATCATCAATCACTGTAACTATGAAGCCGTAATCCTGACAAGCTCGTACTGTTGTGTCAACACACATATGACTCATCATTCCGGCGATGACAATATGCGTTATTTTTTCATTGTGCAGATATTCGCATAAATCTGTGTGCAAAAATGCATTGGGATACTGTTTTGATACTATCTTCTCATTTAACTCCGGTTCTACGAATTTATTTATCTCATTTAAGAAATCTTTACTCTTTTGATCTGTATCTGTCTTAAAATCATGTTTCACATGTATAACCGGCAGCTTTCTCTGTCGAAAGAAATCTAAAACCTTTTTCGCCTGTAAAGCCGCTGCCTCCGGCTGATATAAAAGATATTCACCCTCTGTAAAATATATATTCTGGATATCGATTAATAGTAAAGCTTGTTTTTCCATGGTCATCTTTCCTCTTTTCAATTTTATAAGATGACTATAGCGTAAAATAGCAGTCGTGTAAATTACCCACTTTTTCGTGTGTATCAATCAGGAATTATCCCTTTCTTTTTTAGCTCCTGTTCCAATCCCTGATCTATCATATAATCTATACCGATCTGCTGCATGATGTTAAGTGCTTCCAGCATGCGCATTCCCTGCTTTTCACTCAGATAATATTCAACATGAAGCGGGTATCCTGCATAATTTCTTTTTTCGACCAAACCAAAACACTGTAATTCCCGCAATTGCTCCAGCAGCATTTTTTGACTTATACCCTCAATACCACGTTCCAGTGCGGATAAAGATACTGGCCCATTTTTTAATTGAAATAATATGATTGTTTTCCAC
>QKDK01000335.1 GCA_003252135.1 Clostridia bacterium | reverse complement strand
GTAATAAAAATATAATATAGTATGATATGATATACTATATTACAGATGCTTTCAGATTGTGGAATCTATAATGAAAGACATTTAAAATATGTAAACTATTATGACATAAAATAAACGAGGTGAATTTTTGTGATCAAGTATATGGAGCAGTCAAAAAAGGAGCGGCTGTGCAGCGCAGCAGATACCGACCGTAAGTCTTCCTCTCTGCAAAAGATCAAAGAGGGTCTTTATCAGCTCAGAGTGAAGCGCTTTTATGCAATGAACTTTGATTTTTTTGAAATGGAGCCTCACAGTCATAGCGAGATGGAAATCATGTATGCAGTATATGGGTACTGCACCATTCATGTGTGGAAGTCAGAAGAACGACAGGAAATTATTCTGAAGGAGGGCGAATACATTTTTCTCGATGCTTTTGTAAAGCATAGGCTCATCATTGAAAAGAACCACAGATGCAGGCTTTTGAATCTTGAAATGGCACTGCAAAAGTCAGAAAAACCGTCGTGGGAAATGCTGACTTCAACACCATCATTTACAAGGCTATGTATGAAGATGAGAGATTATCTGACAGGATATGATGCAGCCAGAAATCTGCATATGGTGATAACAAGACTGCATGGCCAGATGAAGACAGAGGCAGAAGAAAAAGATGAGCAGCTGATGCAGCAGCTGTTACTATTGCAGCTTCTGGCGGAGCTTGGAAGACAGATGGAAAAAGTGAATAAAAACGAGAGGAAAGGTGTCTATGTAAGCAAGGCGCTGGATTACCTGAAAGCACATTTTGAAGATGAGCTTTCAATTGACATGATCGCCAGACAGGTGGGCACTTCCAGCGCGTATCTGCAGCGGCTGATCCGTGAAGAAACAGGAAAGACGATCATATACCTGATAAATGAACTGCGTATTGAAAAAGCCAAGCTGCTCTTAGAGACCAGCAGTCTGCCGATCGTTGATATTGCCGTAAGCATTGGATTCAATAACAGGCAGCATTTTACTCACACCTTTCAAAAACAGGCAGGCTGTTCGCCGGGATTATATAGAAAGCAAAAAGGGAATGACAGGGTATGGCAGGGGTTTTAAGGATTCCTTTTTTATTTTCTGCGAAGAAAACCATGCGTTTATGTAAATCGTGCTATGGATTTTACAGGGAAATACGAGTATAATACTTCTAAATCTCTGCAGCATGTGAACATTCTTATACTTCTTCGCGATCATGGCAGAACGGCAGAAAACAACAAAAAAGCGAAAACAATCAAAGGAGAATTGAATTTTTATGAACGCATATCAGGACTATATTGTTAAGATGATAGAGAAACTGGTGAATATACCAAGTCCTTCCGGCTACACAAAGGAAGTCATGTCATTTCTGGAAGAGGAAGCAAAGGGCTTTGGATTTGCCTGTGAGTTCAATAGAAAAGGCGGCTTGATCGTTACTGTACCCGGGAAAAAGGAGGAAGCAATCGGCCTTCTTGCACATGCGGACACCCTGGGAGCTATGGTGCGTTCCATTGATGCCAACGGAAACCTGATATTTACCAACGTAGGCGGATTTACACTGCAGAGCGTGGAAGGAACCTATTGCAAGATTCATACCAGAGACAAGAAGACCTTCACCGGAACCATTCTTTCGAAAAGCCCTGCTGTTCACAGCTATGATGATGCAAGAACACTGGAACGAACCGAAAAGAATATGCTGATCCGTCTGGATGAAGAGGTGACAAGCAAGGCAGAGGTTCTGGAACTTGGCATAAGCAGCGGTGATTATATCAGCTTTGATGCGATGTTCCGTGCAACTGAGAATGGATTTATTAATTCCAGGCATTTGGATGATAAAGCATCAGTGGCTGTTTTATTTGCATTGCTAAAGGCTGCTTCGGAGACAAAATGGATACCGGACAGCACATTGAAAATTATGATCACCAATTATGAAGAGGTTGGGTTCGGTGCAAGCTATATTCCAAAAGAGGTCACAGAACTGCTTGCTGTTGACATGGGATCTGTTGGTGACGATCTGAATGGAACAGAAGTTGCGGTGTCGATCTGTGCAAAGGACAGCCGCGGACCATACGATTACGAGATGACATCTTCACTGATTTCGCTGGCGAAGGGAAAAAATATTCCTTATGTGGTCGATATTTTTCCGCATTACGGCTCAGATGTGTCAGCTGCACTTTCCGGCGGGAATGATATCAAAGGCGCATTGATCGGACAGGGCGTTCATGCTTCCCATGGAACGGAACGCACCCATGTGAAGGGGCTGATGGCAACATTTGACCTGATCAGGGCATATCTTGGTATGGAACTATAAAAACGTAATGATGTATGTGTAATGAAGAAACGATGAAGAAGAAACGATGAGGGGACAAAAATGGTGAATAGAGAACGTCTGATTGAAGAATTTGTACAACTGGTTGCGATGGACAGCCCTTCCTTTGACGAAGGGAAGGTCGGTGCTTATGTTAAAAATCAATTGTCAGAATTGGGATTTGAAGTCAGAGAGGATGAAGCAGGAGTAAAAAATCATGGAAGCTGCGGCAACATCTATGGGTATCTTGCCGGAGACAAAGCTCTTGAGCCGATTCTGTTCTGTGTTCACATGGATACAGTAGAACCGGCAAAAGGAAAAGCAGCTGTCATTCATGAGGATGGCAGAATTACCAGCAATGGTGATACCGTGCTGGGTGCAGATGATTTTGCAGGTATAACAGCTATTCTTGAAGCACTTCGAACCATAAAAGAGGAAGCACTTTCTCATCGACCTATTGAGGTGCTGTTCACAACGGCAGAAGAGGTCTATTCCAAAGGGATTGCTCATTTTGATTACAGCTGGCTTTTGTCAAAAGAAGGATACACTCTTGATCTGACAGGGCCGGTCGGCCTTGCTGCCTATAAAGCTCCGACCATTATGGCAATGGACATACAGATTCAGGGAAAAGCAGCACATGCAGGTTTTGCCCCGGAAGAAGGGATACATGCCATCGCAGTGGCGGCAAAAGCGATCAGTGAACTTACTCTCGGACATATTGATGAGGAAACGACACAGAATATCGGCATTATACAGGGCGGTCTGATGTCCAATATTATACCGGAATACTGCCGTGTCCGCGGGGAGGTAAGAAGCTACTGCCATGAAAAGGCAGTTCGTGAGACAGAAAAAACAAAAGAAATATTTCAAAGAGCAGCAGATGCATATAAGGCGAAACTCATCTTTGATGTCAGCATCGGATGTAAAGCATATGAGACATCAAAAGATGATACAGTTGTTAAGCGTTTTGAAGCGGTATGCAAAGATCTTGCACTGCCATGCAGCCTGATTGAGACCTTTGGAGGAAGTGATAATAACGTACTGGCTGACTTTGGTTTCAGAGGTATCGTTCTTGCAACAGCCATGAACCAGTGCCATTCGGTCAAGGAGTATACATCCGCAGAAGAACTGTGCAGAATAGCAGAAGTCACCAGACAGCTTATGCTCTCAGATATGTAAAAAGCACGGCACAGGAGAAAGTTTCAACCTGTGCCGCGTTTACATATCAGAATAAGGAGATAGGCCGCGCTTATTATTCATATAAAGGAGAAAAGCTCAAAGATGCGTCAGCGGAAAATCATTTATATATTTATTTCATTGATTCTTATGTTTTCAATATCCTGCGGCAGACAATCCGATAATCTCCCGGAACAAGATGACAAGACTTTGGCAGAGGTGACTTCTTTTGCGGAAGATGAAAATGTATCAACGGATGAAGTGGATGCCACTGATGACGTACAGGATGACGATGCAGTAACAGAAGAGGAAGGAACACCGTATCCGCGGCTTGGTATGTGGTGGCTGGACCCTTATACTGCGTCTGTAGAAGAAATGTCAAGATATGATCTGCTGTTACAAGGATTTGATGACGATGGTACCCTTATAAACACCCTGCGCAGTATCAAGGAGGTAAATCAAAACCAGCTCAACCTGAAACCACTCAGTCCCTCAGAAAGGCAGCTGTTCATTGAAGACTGGGAAACCGGCGAGAGCCATGAAAACCCTGAAATCAGCCATTTGCCTTCAGATTTATTCTTATTACAGACAGGGACAGTGCTGACGGAAGCGATAGATACGACGGATACGGTACTGCATGTCAGAGATATGGTTGATGAGGATGGAAATGCCTTGTTCCATATAGGCGGTGATGTAGCAATAGGTACATATGAATCTGCAAAAGTTATCTTAGTTGATACAGAGCATAATACAATTACCGTTGAACGCGGATATGTAAGAGCTGCTACGGTTCATGATACCAACGAAGCGGTAGCATCGCATATCAGGTTCTGGCCGGGCTCCTGGGTCATGAATGTTACGGCAGCCTGCAAACAGGTTCAGGTAGAAGGAATCGACAAACCGGTGAACTGGATACAGTATTACTGTCACCTGATTCATGGAGATCTTAACAATATCTACCGGCATGAAACAGACAATTATGATTACATTTCAGGAGAGAATTCATATGATGGTTTTGTCATAGACAGATTTGAAGATAAAGAAAGCTGGTTGAAATGGGTCAATTCAAGTGAAGCGGAGGACGTTGAGATAAATCTTGATCTGACACATACAGGTAAGTCGGTATCTGCAAAAGAGTTCGATGCTTCCTGGAGCGCAGGGACGGATATGCTTTATGAGTATCTGCACCAGACTTATGAGGATGCAGTCATTATCAGAAATAACCCGCTGACAGACCGTTTCGAGCCCTATGACGGACAGGTCTATGAAACTGGCGGATGGACCGACCCCACATATGAATGGTGGAAACAATTGATTGTTGGTAAGGAGGAAGAGGATTATTACGCAGAGATGCCTTATCTATCCTGGTTCGCAAAAGATCCTGATGCGCTTGTGCTTTTTGAGGTATATGAGGATGAAGGAAGTCCGGATGCGGACAGTGATAATGATTATAGCAATCCTTTTGAGGAAGAGGACTTTGAACCGAATTACCAGCGTATGCGATTTTCACTGACAACTGCGTTGATGGGAAACGGGTACTACAGCTATGAAATTAATACAGACGGTCACGGCGCTCTGGGACTTATGTGGTTTGATGAATACGATAATGCCGGAGAAGGACAGGGGTATCTTGGACAACCGGTATCTGATGCACTTGAGCTTGAATCAGGTATTTATATCCGTTATTTTGAAAACGGGATGGCACTAACAAACCCTACGAATAAGGACGGTAAGGTCGTTCTGCCATCTACTTACCGTGCCATAGCAGGAACGCAGGTTCCGAAAGTGAATCATGGCGGTCTTGTAAATGAGATAGTAATCCCTGCTTATGACGGCAGAATTCTGTTATCTGCAGAGGAATAGAGCACTCCTGCGGCAATGCTGATTAAGATTTTTTTCCCATATACAGACCATCGATCCTCTGGAATCCAAACTTTTCATAAAGACTTGCAGCCGTTTCTGTCAGGAGCATACCGCGCATGCCGTGAAAGCTTTCATCCGAAGAGATCAGCTCCATCAGGGCCCTTCCTGCGCCGATTCCCCGGTAGGCTTCATCAACAATGACATCACAGAGATAATAGGTCGTGGCAAAGTCTGTAATGATGCGTGCAAATCCGATCAGCTTATTGCTGTCCTGCAAAAAAGCACCATAACAGAGGGAGTTATCCATGCTTTTTTGGATGGTCTCATCGGTTCGTGTATTTGCCCAGTAAGCCTGTGCAAGAAGTGCTTTGACCTCTGGCAGCTTAAAGTCCTTTGTCTGTTTAACGTAGTAAGAATTCGACATTTATTTTTCCTTTCTGCTATCTGGCAGGAATTTTCTTTTAGTATAATGACAGGTAATACAAAGTGCAAGTATTATCAAATAATTTTGCTGCAAAAGCAGCGGATGGGAGATGTTATGAAAGAATATTATGATCTTGTCATGGAATCAGTGGATGCTATTTTAAGTATGACAGCGCATCGGCCAAGGATAGCCATGATCCTTGGCTCAGGACTTGGTAAAATCGTGGATGTTATGGAGGATATGCAGGAAATCAGTTATGCCACGATACCGAACTTTCCCGTATCCACAGTGGAAGGACACAAAGGATGTCTTGCTTTTGGAAGAGTGAACGGCGTTGAGATCCTGATCATGATGGGCAGGTTTCACTACTATGAAGGATATTCCATGAAGGAGGTAGCATACCCTGTCTTTGTCATGAAGCAGCTTGGCATCGAGAAGCTGATCATAACCAATGCCTGCGGCGGAATCAATGAGAGCTTTGAACCAGGTGACCTGATGCTGCTGACTGATTATATTAACTTTATGCCGTCAAATCCGCTGATCGGGGCAAATGATGAGCGCTTCGGCCCAAGGTTTCCTGATATGTCAGAGCCTTATTCCATGGAGCTTATAGGAGCAGCAAAAGCGGCAGCGGACAGACTAAAGCTTTCCTGTCAGGAAGGAATTTATGCCGGGTTTATGGGTCCCTGCTTTGAAACAGCAGCAGAGATTAGAATGCTGCACACTATGGGTGCGGATGCTGTCGGTATGTCGACCGTGCCAGAAACCATGGCAGCCAATTACCTTGGTATGAAGGTACTTGGTATCGGCTGCATCACCAATATGGCAACAGGAATCCAGAAAATGAAACATTCCCATGAACGTGTGCTTATGATTGCAAACCAGGCATCTGATAATCTGAGCCGGTGGATTTTAGCTTTTCTGAAAGACATAGCGTAAATGGGAAAATATGTTTTTCTTGACAGCTTAAATTTTCCGTGCTACACTATAAAAAATTTTATATGACCATCAAACCGTAGACGTGGAGATAAAAGTATGTCGTGCACTTACAGAGAGTCGGAGCGCTGAGAACCGACAGAACGCAGTATACTAAATGGACCACTGAGGGCGCAGTCAAAAGCATTTGCTGAGTACTCTGCGACGTAAGGCAGGCGTAAGCTGCCGGGAATATGTCAGTATTCTATCGAGAGTGAAGGGATTCCTTCAAAGCAAGGTGGCACCGCGGATGAAGCATAGTTATCCGTCCTTGACAAAATTATTTGTCATGGGCGGATTTTTTGTGTTATGTGCCTGATGGTGTACGCTTTTGACATCTACAGACCCTGACTAACTTGCAGAACAACAGTAAGCACAGTAAGTACGATTGAACAATAAGTACAATAAGGGCTGTAAGGACAGCAATATGGAATAATATGAAGTATCAATAGAAAAGGAGATAAGGTATGAATAAACCATCACTGGAAGAAATCAAACAGATATCAGGTTCCTATAAGACCGTTCCGATCTACAGGACCATGTATTCAGACATCAGGACACCGATTGAGGTATTGAAGATACTGAAGAGAACCAGCCGTCACTGCTATATGCTGGAGAGTCTGGAGGATGCCAGCAGATGGGGAAGATACACCTTTCTCGGCTTTCATCCGCAGATGGGCATTACCTGTATGGGCGGAAAGATGAGCATTCAGGCCGGAGAAGGGACAAAGATCACGGTAGATGCAAAAAATCCGGCAGAATACATAGAGCAGATCATCGAAGAGAACAAAAGTCCAAAATTTAAGGAGCTGCCGCCCTTTACCGGCGGACTGGTAGGATATTTTGCCTACGATTTTATCAAGTACAGTGAGCAGAGCCTCAGACTGGATGCAAAGGATGAGGAGGGCTTTCAGGATCTTGATCTGATGCTTTTTGACAAGGTCATTGCCTTTGACAATCTAAAGCAGAAGATTTTCCTGATTGTCAACGCAAAGCTTGATAACATAGAGGAAAATTACAGTAAGGCAGTAGAAGAGCTGGATTATATCGAAGCACTGATCAGAGAAGGCATTCCGGTAAAGAGTCAGCCGTTAAAGCTAAAGAGCGACTTTAAAAATCTTTTCCAGAAGGAAGAATTTTGTGCCATGGTCGAAAAAGCAAGGCACTATATATACGAGGGAGACATTTTTCAGGTGGTGCTGTCAAATCGACTGGAAGCAGAAGCAGAAGGAAGTCTTCTTGATACCTATAGGATTCTGCGAACGACAAATCCATCTCCATACATGTTCTACTTCTCGGGCGATGACATAGAGATAGCCGGAGCATCTCCGGAGACACTTGTGAAGCTGACAGACGAAACACTCTACACTTTTCCGCTTGCAGGAACAAGAAAACGAGGTGCAACTGAGGAGGAGGACAAACAGCTGGAGCTGGAACTGTTAGCTGATCCGAAAGAACTTGCCGAACACAATATGCTGGTCGATCTTGGCAGAAATGATCTTGGAAAGATATCGAAATTCGGAACAGTAGAGGTTGAAAAATACATGTCTATCGAACGCTTTTCCCATGTTATGCATATTGGTTCGACTGTGCGGGGCACCATTCGTGAGGACAAGACGGCACTGGATGCCATCTCGGCCGTACTGCCTGCCGGTACCTTGTCGGGGGCACCAAAGATACGGGCAATGGAGATCATCAATGAACTGGAGGATAACAAAAGAGGTATTTACGGCGGAGCCATCGGGTACATTGATTTCACCGGAAATATGGACACCTGTATAGCGATACGTATTGCCTACAAAAAGAACAATAAGGTTTTTGTCCGTTCCGGTGCAGGCATTGTTGCTGACAGTGTGCCAGAGAACGAGTATTCAGAATGTGTCAATAAAGCCCGGGCAGTTGTTGATGCAATCAAAAAATCTGAAGGAGGAATTGACTATGCTGCTTCTGATCGATAATTACGACAGTTTTTCTTACAATCTTTACCAGTTGATTGGAGAGATCAATCCTGATATCAAAGTCATTCGCAACGATGAATGTACCATAGAAGAAATCAGGGCCATGAAGCCAAAGAAAATCATCCTTTCTCCGGGACCTGGGAAGCCTTCTGATGCAGGAGCCTGCATCGATGTGGTGAAAGCTTTTACCGGCACTATTCCGATCCTTGGTGTATGCCTTGGACATCAGGCCATCTGTGAGGCCTTCGGCGCAACAGTTACATATGCAAAACACCTCATGCACGGGAAGCAGTCAGAGATCACCCTTCAGAATGACAGCAGGATTTTTGAAGGACTCCCGCAAACGATTCTGGCCGCAAGATATCATTCACTTGCAGCAGATGAGACCACGATTCCGGATGAATTAATTGTAACTGCGGTCACCAGGGAAATGGAAGTTATGGCAGTACAGCATAAAACAGCAGAGGTCTATGGACTGCAGTTCCATCCGGAATCCATCCTGACGCCTAAGGGAAAGATCATCCTGCAGAATTTTATGAAAAGCACAGCAGAATAATTAATATAAAACAGATTGCAATAAGCAGAGTGCAGTCGGGCAGATCACAGGAATAAAGCAAAAGCGGAACGGAGGCTGATTATGATTAAAGAAGCAATTGCAGGATTAATAGAAAGAAAAGATATGTCAGAAGAGGAAGCATTGGCGGTCATGGATGAAATCATGAGCGGGCAGGCAAGTCAGGTGCAGATCGCAGCTTTTCTGGCAGCACTTTCAACAAAGGGCGAGACCATTGAAGAAATTACGGCCTGTGCCAGAGGGATGAGAAAGCATGCACTTTCCATGCCACACGATATGGAGCTGATGGATATCGTCGGTACCGGCGGAGACGGAGCAAAGACCTTTAATATCTCAACGACTTCTGCGCTGGTACTTGCAGCAGGCGGTATCAGGGTCGCAAAGCACGGCAACCGTGCAGCCTCATCGCAGAGCGGTGCAGCAGATGTGCTGGAGGCGCTCGGAGTGAAGGTGGCACTGGAGCCTGAGCAATGTCTGATGCTCCTGAAAGAAATCGGTATCTGTTTCTTTTTTGCACAAAAATATCATGCTTCCATGAAATACGTAGGTCCGGTCAGAAAGGAACTTGGAGTCCGTACCGTATTCAATATCCTGGGACCGCTTACAAACCCTGCGGCAGCAACTTGTCAGCTGCTTGGTGTCTTTTCGGAAGAACTTGTCAAGCCGTTGGCACAGGTGCTTTCAAACCTTGGCGTCAAGCGGGGCATGGTAGTGTACGGTCAGGATAAGCTGGATGAGTTTTCATTAAGCGCGCCTACTACAGTCTGCGAGTTCAAAGACGGGAACTTTTTCAATTATATCATCAAACCGGAAGACCTGTCACTGACACGCTGCAGGAAAGAAGATCTGGTCGGCGGAACCCCGCAGGAAAATGCTGAAATTACGCTGAATATACTGAAAGGTGAAAAAGGACCAAAACGTGATGCTGTGCTGCTGAATGCAGGAGCAGGGCTCTATATCGGAGGAAAAGCACCTTCGCTCAGGGACGGGGTGGCGCTTGCTGCAAAGCTGATCGATTCACAGCAGGTAAGCAAAAAGCTGAATGAGTTCATTCAGGCCTCCAATCGATTTTAAGATCAGCGCAGGAATGGAGGTAACAAGTTTGTGCCTCGCGCGTCACCGCTTGTTCAAACTTGATATGCGCAAAGATCAGCGCAGGAATGAGGAGAAGTATGATTCTTGATGAAATAGCAGAAAAAACAAGAGTAAGAGTAAATTTAAAAAAAGATGAGTTGTGCTTACAGGATATCAGAAGACAGGCAGAACAGATAAATACTGGATCAGCCTTTGCTTTTGAAAACGCATTGAACACAGGGCGTCTTGAATTCATATGTGAAGTTAAAAAGGCATCTCCGTCAAAGGGTATCATTGCCGGTGACTTTCCGTATCTTTCGATAGCAAAGGAGTATGAAGAAGCGGGTGCAGCAGCGATTTCCGTACTGACAGAACCGGATTACTTTCTTGGCAGTGACAGTTATCTGAAGGAGATCGCAGCGACTGTCAAAATCCCATTGCTGCGAAAGGACTTTACCATTGATCCGTATCAGATATATGAAGCAAAGCTGCTTGGCGCATCCGCCATACTTTTGATCTGTGCACTGCTTTCAGAGGAGGAGCTCACAGAATACCGTCAGATTGCAGATTCGCTTCAGCTTTCTTCCCTTGTGGAGGCACATGATGAAAAAGAAGTAGAAAGTGCCGTAAAAAGCGGGGCGAGGATCATAGGGGTGAACAACCGCAATCTGAAGGATTTTACAGTAGATATTCAGACCTCAGTGCGGCTTCGCAGCTTGATTCCACAGAATACGATCATGGTCTCAGAGAGTGGAATTGCAGGAAAGGAGCAGATACAGGAGCTGATAAAAAATAAGACCAATGCGGTCCTGATCGGGGAACTACTCATGCGCAGCAAAGACAAGAAAGAGATGCTTGCCATGCTCAGAGGAGAACGGAATGAGTAAAATAAAAATCTGCGGGCTGTTCAGAGAATGTGATGCCACCTATGTGAATGAGGCCATGCCTGATTTTGCAGGCTTTGTCTTTGCAAAAAGCAGACGGCAGGTCTCAGCAGATATGGCCGCGCAGCTGCGTGATAAGCTGCATCCTTCTATCTGCTGTGTCGGTGTGTTTGTCAATGCACCGGTGGAAGAGGTAGCTGACTGCTATAAAAGAGGGCTGATACAGATGGCGCAGCTACACGGAACAGAAGACCTGCTGTATCTTGATGCCTTAAGGAAGCTTTGCAGGGTGCCGATCATCAAAGCTGTCAATATGGATGTTTATGAGGAGAGCGGTCTTGTTAATGCTGACTATTATCTGCTGGATCATGGGACGGGAGGAACAGGAGAAAGCTTTGACTGGAGCAGAATTCCAAAACTTTCAAGGCCTCATTTTCTAGCCGGAGGTATTTGCGAGGAGAACCTGATGGCGGCTCTGCAGACCAAGCCCTATGCCATAGATGTCAGCAGCGGGGTAGAGACAGAAGGCGTAAAGGATAAGGAAAAGATAAAAAAACTGGTGCAAATGGTACGCACCTTTGTGTAAAAGAACTGCGATATTCTTGCATAAAGCTCGAATATCTTTACTTTCATGGTTGTTTGTGATGTGAAAAACAGTGAAGTTGTGATGTAATAATTGCGGATAGCGCGTGCAAAGCTGATCGAAGCGATCGATCCATTCATCGAGCTTTTGATATTCACTCCAGCCCACGACGATGGCATACACGG
>QKDK01000339.1 GCA_003252135.1 Clostridia bacterium | reverse complement strand
AACGCCGGAAATACTGACAAAATGGTAAAGTAAATGGAGAAAAGCAGGAATAAATGGGAAATAGATGAGGTAAGGTAAATTAAGGAAATGAAACAGTGCCTTGTCAGGAATGCGCCTGAAACTTCATCAAATGCAAGACTCGCATCAGAAAAATGTATGTGATTCCATGTGTTTTGCAGGCTGGTATTAATGAAGACATTTGTAGAATGATTGTAACAAATTATTAATTATTAACATGCGCGTTTATCCTTTCGTTTCGTGTGACTACCTGTCATGAGAAGGTCAGATGCAGGGATAAAAGTCGTACTGTAAAATCCTCCATGATTTCAACGTCCGTTCTGCTGTCATTTTCCCATGTAACGCTAAAACGCAGATAAGCGCCGGCATCATCCCAGGGAATAACAGAGATATGAAGCGTCTCTAAAAGACAGGCAGCAACGCTTTTTGCCGATGAAAATGTGCAGCAGCCGGCAGGGACAGCGTGGCAGGAAGTGTCTGAACAGCCTGTGTTACATGCTCCTGTGGGTGCTGGTACATAGCAGTAATAGCCAGCTTTTGGCATTGCGGCAGGAAAGCCTGCCGTCTTAAGTGCTGTAACAAGCAGAAGCATTCTCTGTTCAAAACGCTGACGGATTCTTATTGTAATATCAGGATGTAACAGGGCATAGCTTCCTGCTTTCTGTATGGCTGCGAACTGACCGCTGTCACTGTTTCCCTTAACAAGACCAAAAGCCTTGATAATAGATTCATTACCAGCCAGAAAGGCAAGCCGCCAGCCAGTCATGGAAAATGCTTTTGACAGGGAATGGATCTCGACGCCTACCTCCATAGCCCCAGGAACTGAAAGAAAGCTGAGCAAAGCTTCCTGCTGATAGGTTATGGCTGCATAGGCAGCATCATGCACAATTACGATATGGTGTCTTTTTGCAAATTCAATTGCTTTTTTAAAAAAAACAGGTGTTGCTGAAGCTCCGGTCGGGTTGGAAGGATAATTGAGGTATAAGATCTTGGCTTTTTTGCAGACAGCCAGAGGTATCTGATCAAAATCAGGCAGATAGTCGTTTTCTTTTATAAGAGGAAGCGGATAGACAGTACCGCCCAGGTATTGCACATGCGTTGCAAGAACCGGATAGCCCGGAACCGGCATGAGCAGAATATCGCCTTGGTCAATCAGGCAGAGAGGAAGCAGAGAAAGGATCGATTTTGAACCGATGCCGTGAATAATATGCCGGGCCGGGTCCAGGCCCTCTACATGAAACACATTGTTCAGGTATCTGCAGGCTGCTTCCTGAAAACAACAGAGTCCGTTGTCTGTGTAGGCTCTATTCTCCTTTTTTCCTGCCTCTTTAAGAAGTACCTCTACAATAGCAGGATCAGCAGGCAGATCTGATTCTCCGATGCCAAGATCCAGGAGAGGAAGAGATGAACACCCACTCTGTGCGGCATCGCTTATTTTTTGCAGGACAGAGGCCTTTGCCGCTTTCAGGCGGCCGAATTTATAATCTGTGTCTGAATCGAGAAGGCGTTTCGCCAGAATAGTATCCATTTTGCTGTTTTCCTTTCATATAGAAGATGAAGATTAACATTGTTTTATGTGTATTATTATTTTATGGCTTGACTACAGCTTACCATGGGTATTATGATTTGTATAACGAATAAATATGGATAGAATGATTCAAAATACGAATCAAATTTAATTGGTAAGCCAAATGAAAAGCCAAATGAAAAGCCAAATGAAAAGCCAAATGAAAAGCCAAATGAAAAGTCAAATGAAAAGTCAAATACAAAAATAATATGTGTGATCTGGCAGGTTAGAATCACAGAGAGGATACTATGGATATTGAGGCTTTAAAAACATTTATTACGCTGGCAGACCTGAAAAATTTCACCAAGACGGCAGAACAGCATTTTGTTGTCCAGTCAACGGTGACGAACCGGATCAATGAGATGGAAAAAGAACTGGGCAAGACTTTGTTCGAACGGGATAAAAAGCATGTGATCCTGACATCTGAAGGAGAACATCTTCTGCCGTATGCAAAAAGGATTGTTGAGCTGCAGGAGACAGCAGCAGAGGAATTAAGCAGAATGCAGTCATTTACCTCACACCTCTCGATTGGGACAGTAAATACGGTATATGACTGCCATCTGGCTCCGATGATCATTAATTTCAGAAAAAAATATCCTATGACTTCAGTCCGGGTAAGAGTAGGGCATTCCAACCAGCTGCTCAGAATGCTGCGGGATGACATCCTGGATATATGCTTTAGTTTTATTCCGATCCACTCCCCCTTATTTCTGTGTGAACCATTTCGGACAGACACATTGGTTCTTGTAACGGGAAAGGACAATGAAAAATACCCGGATGGCGTTGATAATGACATGCTGCAGCAGCTTACCTATCTGTATTGTGATTATGTGACAAGCGACGGCACAAGCTTTTTGCGGGAGCTTTTTCCCAAACGGCATCCCTTTGCTTTTGAAGTTGATAACGGAACGAAGCTTCTGCCGTTTCTGATACATGGAGACGGATACAGCTTTTTACCGGAAAGTCTTGTAAAGGAACAGCTAGAACAGGGCGTTCTGGTCCAGGTTCCGTTGAAAGGAATTTCGCTGCCGCAGATACAGAGCTTCTATATACTGAACAGAAAAAATACAGACCAGAGTTCCATAAAAGAATGGCTGTCGCTGCAGCTGTGATATTTTTGTAAAAAGTGCATAGAAAATAAAGCAAAAAGACTACGTATACGGAATTGACACGCATTGGAAAGATTGATACGATTAATGCATGAACACTGGAGAAAGGTGGGGTGCAGGTGAATATTCCGGAAGAAATTATTACAGGACGTATGAAGATGCGGTTCTTAAATCTAGGTGATGTCAATGATGTCTGCAGACAGTTCTCAGATCCGGATATGACAAGATATTTCAGTGATCCGCCCTGTGATGTAGATGAAGCAAAGGAGATCATTGAGCATTATCTGAATCCGAAGGGCAAGGATTACCTAAGGTATGGTATGTTCGATAAGGATAATGATGCATTTATCGGAACCTGCGGATATCACTTCTGGGATCAGGAGAAGAAACAGGTCGAGATCGGATATGATGTCTGGAAAGAATTCTGGCGCATGGGATATATGACAGAGGCATTGCCGGTGCTGATCGATCTTTGCTTTCAGGTACTGCAGGTGAACTGTATCTATATTATTACGCACCAGCAGAATAAGGCATCCATTGCTACCGTAAAGAAATTTGGTTTTGCATTGTGCGAGCCCTGCAGAGAAATTAATGGTAAGGATCAGATCTGCCTGCGGCTGACAAAAAAGCAGGATGACATAAAAGAGTAATAGCATTCTGCCTGATAAGACGGCAGATGCTGCAATGCCTGGGGTAACAGGAAGGAAAGAGGATAAAATGAAGTTGTTGTGCCAGACTGCAAGAGAAAAAAAGGAATTCATAAAATCGGAAGCTTGTTTTGAGATCATGATATCGGAAGTTCGCCAGGCAGCAGACCAGTGGTTACTGGAACCGCTGCCGGTTCTGCGTTTTACTGATTTCTGCCGTTTTGAAGGAGACGGAAACAGAGTTGTATACGAGGAACAGTATTTTCAAAGAAGGGGCCGCCTGAATGCCTACACTCTGATGTACTGGCTGACTGACGATGCAAAATACAAGGAAGCTCTGGAGGATGTCCTGAGTGCTGTTTTAGAGGAGTATACCTGGGCTTTACCGGCGCATCTTCCAGCAAGGAACAAAAAGACAGAGAAAAGTACTTTTGTAAGCACTGCAGAGCTTGCTGCACATATAATGGAAGATCATTGTCATCTGGATCTGTTTGCTGCAGAAACCGGATTCACCCTGTGCGAAGTTCTGGAACTTGTTGGTGATATGCTGACAGGAAGCCTGCGGGACAGAATATGTTATGAAGTAAAGACCCGGATCATTGACTCTTTTCTTTCGTTGTTTACCGATAACAACTGGGAACATGAAAAGAGCAACTGGGCGGCAGTATGTGCCAGCGGTGTCGGGCATTGTTTTTTATACCTTGGGACAGAAACGGAGATTTCGTCGGCTGCGCCAAGGCTTTTAGCAGCAATGAAAAGTTATCTGTCGGGACTGCCTTTAGATGGTGCCTGCCTGGAAGGCAGCGGGTACTGGACATATGGGTTCGGCTACTTCCTGTATTTTGCTGAATCATGGAAAGAATACACAGGAGGAGCCGATGATCTGCTGGCATCTGAGCATGCAGCGCGCATTGCAAAATTTCCGCAGAGAACAATTCTTGGTATAGACAGAAGTCTGACATTTTCTGATGCACCGGGCGAAAGATACGGTTATGAATTATGTCTGGCACATTACATATATAGACATTTTGACGGAATTGAGGTACCGGCGTGGGATAACAGATTGCCATTTGGAGCGGATTCCTGTTACCGCTTCGCACCGTTCATACGGAATTTTTTGTGGTGCGATCCAAAGCTTCTGCAGAATGATCTCAAGGAATCTGCCAAAATGACAAAGCCTGTTTCAGATCTTGAAAGCACAGTCTTTTTTGACAAAGCAGGCTGGTATATAAACAGGGCATTTCCGATATCGTTCGCTGTCAAGGGCGGCAGCAACGACGAACCGCACAACCACAATGACATCGGGCATTTTGTTCTTGTCAAAGGCAATGAATATATGCTGCATGATCTGGGTGCCGGTGAATATGTAGCAGCTTATTTTGCAAGAGAGACAAGATATGATTTTCTGGTCAATTCCTCGAGAGGACATAGTGTCCCGGTGATTGACGGCTGTTATCAAAGAGAGGGAAAAAGTGCACAGGCAGAGATGACAGTCAATGGCCGTCACAATGTTACCATTTCGATGGAAAAAGCATACGGGCTGTTTAAGCTGCAGTCATTGAAAAGAAGCTTTTACATAACAGATAGTGAAGTGATTCTGAAAGATTCGTTTGTCATGAAGGAAGAAGCAGATAGCATTGTAGAGCGTTTCATCACCTGCCTGAAGCCGGTCATAAAAAATGGCTGTGTGATACTGAAAACAGAAGATTGTGACGAGGTTCTTGAACTGATACTGCAATGCGACGAAGAAAACTGGCAGATCATGATCGGTGAAGAAGCGTATAAAGGACACAGAGCCGAAGAAAGAAAAGCTTATTTTATTGACTTTTCACCAAAGGTGCAGCAAAAAGTCTGCAAAGAGGTAAATGGCTCATACCAATATGACTTCACACTTCATATGAAGTAAATAATGTGAAAGAAACACGAAGTTAACATGCGTAAATCATGCATGTAAGGCAGCTTCGTGTAAAAGAACTGCGATATTCTCGCAGAGGGCCCGAACATCTTGTTCTTTACTCATTATTTGTGATGCCAAAAGGCGCATCCTGTTATGAAGCCGCAGGGATATCATCAATCCCTGCGGCTTCTCTATTCGGTGCATATGGCGCTTTTTAAAGTGTTTATAGATCAATTATGAAGCCTGGTATTCCAGGCAGCGATCAGATCTGTAACTTAGATCAGATTACTGCAGAAGTTCCAGCAGGATTCGATTGATCTCTGAAGGGTCAGCTTTTCCCTTCATGGCACGCATGGCCTGTCCGGTCAGAAAGCCGAGTGCTTTAGCCTTGCCGCTCTTATAATCTGCGACAGATTGCGGGTTCTCGCTGATGATGGCTTCTAAGGCAGTGCGGAGGGCTCCCTCGTCATTGACGGATTTAAGCCCTTTTTCTTCCACATACAGGTCAGGGTCGATATCGTTGTCAAACATTGCTTCAAAAACTTCCTTGGCCACAGAGCTGTTAATGGTCTTTGCTTCTGTCAGTGCGATGAGCTTTGCAAGATTTCCGGCAGAGAACTTCAGGCCTTCTGCTTCTACATTGCGATCCTTCATCAGGCGCAGAGTCTCTACCATCAGCCAGTTGGATACTTTTTTGGGGTTACTGCCCAGTGCCACAGCTTCTTCAAACAGATCAGCCATGTGTTTTGAAGCAGTAATCAGTGAAATATCATAGGCAGGAATATCAAATTCTTCTTTATATCTGGCCATCTTTTCATCCCGGAATTCAGGCTGTTTGTTTTTAATATCCAACAACCACGCATCGCTGATAACGATCGGCACAAGATCTGGTTCAGGGAAATACCTGTAGTCCTGCGCATCCTCCTTGGAACGCATGGCATAAGAATATTCTTTTGCGTCATCCCAGCGTCTGGTCTCCTGAATGACTGACTTTCCATCTTCGATCAGCTCGATCTGCCGTTCTCTTTCATTTTCAATAGCACGAGCTATGGCTTTGAAGGAGTTCAGGTTCTTTGTCTCGGTACGGGTGCCAAAGGCTGGTGCACCGACCTCGCAAACGGACAGATTGACGTCTGCACGCATGGAGCCTTCCTGCAGCTTGCAGTCGGATGCCCCAAGGTACTGGATAATGAGACGGAGCTTTTCAAGGTAAGCGATGACTTCTTCTGCAGAGCGCATATCCGGTTCAGATACGATCTCTATCAGCGGAACACCGGAGCGGTTAAAATCGACTAAGGAGCAATCGTCCCATTCGTCATGAATCAGCTTTCCGGCATCCTCTTCCATATGGATCTCGTGAATCCTTACCTGCTTTTTTCCAGTCTCTGTCTCAATTTCTACATATCCGTTGCGGCAGATAGGAAGGTAGAGCTGTGAGATCTGGTAATTCTGCGGATTGTCCGGATAAAAGTAGTTCTTTCTGTCGAACTTGCAATACTGGGTGATGGAACAGTTGGTGGCAAGTCCTACGGCAGCGGCATATTCCACGACCTGCTTATTCAATACAGGAAGACTTCCCGGCATACCGGTGCATACTGGGCAGGTATGTGTATTGGGTGCGCCGCCAAAGGCTGTTGAGCAGCCGCAGAAAATCTTGGTCTTTGTTGCAAGTTCCACATGGACTTCCAGTCCGATTACGGTTTCGTATTGTTTTGCCATATTCGTCACACCCTTTCTCTTGTTTGTTCATAGGTATACGCTGCGCGGATCAGGGTCTTTTCATCAAAGCATTTAGCCAGCATCTGTACACCGATGGGAAGACCTTCATGGTCTTTGCCGCAGGGAACACTGATGCCTGGAAGACCTGCAAGGTTTGTGGAAATGGTATAGATATCGCTTAAGTACATCTTGATCGGATCACTGACAAGCTCACCGAACTTTGGAGCAGTTGTCGGTGCCGCCGGACCAAGGATAATATCATATCTGTCGAAAGCCTTGTCGAAGGCCTGCTTGATCAGCGCTTTTGTACGGAGAGCCTTGAGATAATAGGCATCATAATACCCAGAGCTTAGGACAAAGGAACCGAGCATGATACGACGCTTAACTTCCGGGCCAAAGCCTTCGGAACGGGATTTTTTGTACATGTGGTGAAGCTCGTCTGCATCTTCTGTGCGGTATCCGTATTTAACACCGTCGAACCTTGCAAGATTTGAGCTTGCTTCTGCTGATGCGATGGTATAGTAAGCAGGGATGGCATAATCTACAAGACCAAGGTCAAACTCTTCAAGGATCGCACCTTTTGCCTCCAGTTCCTTTGCTGCGGCAAGAATGGATTCGCTCACCTGACTGTCAAGCCCTTCACCAAAGTAGTCCTTTGGCAGGCCTATCTTCAAGCCCTTCACATCATTAACGAGTCCGGCAGTGAAATCATATGAATCACGCTTCACAGAGGTAGAATCTTTTGGGTCATAGGAAGAGATGGCTTCCAGTATGACGGCACAGTCGGTCACATCCTTGGCAATCGGTCCGATCTGATCAAGGGATGAACCATAGGCTACCAGTCCGTAACGGGAGACGGTTCCGTAAGTAGGCTTAATTCCGGTCACACCGCAGAAGGAGCTTGGCTGGCGGATAGAACCGCCGGTGTCGGAGCCTAGGGCATAAAAGCATTCATCTGCAGCAACAGCCGCACAGGAGCCGCCGGAGGAGCCGCCTGGAACACGGCTTGTATCATGCGGGTTTTTGGTTATGCCAAAGGCCGAGGTCTCTGTGGTGCTTCCCATGGCAAACTCGTCCATGTTCGTTTTGCCAAGAAGTATGGCACCCTGCCTTTCAAGATTGATATATGCTTCTGCGGAATACGGCGGTATAAAATTAGAAAGTATTTTGGAAGCGCAGGTCGTTAGGATATCCTTTGTACAGATATTATCCTTGATTGCGACCGGTACACCGGCAAGCGGGCCAGTCAGGCTCTTGTTGTCAATCAGCTTTTGCACCTTGTCTGCCTGTAACAGTGCAGCCTCTGTATTTAATGTAATATAACAGTGAAGGGATTCTTCCTGCTCTTTTATCTTCTCCTGGGAGGCAAGGACTGCTTCCCTGACAGAGATTTCTTTCTGTCTGATCTTTTTTCCAAGCGCGAGCGCTGTCATTTTTGTGATATCCATCTGAATTCTCCCATCTGCCGCTGCCGGCGGTCTGCTGATTCTAGTTTACGGTTCTTGGAACCTTATAGCTGCCTGCTTTCATATCCGGTGCATTCTGCAGCATGGCATCCCTGTCATCTCCATTTGTCACGACATCCTCGCGGAAGCAGTTATTGACCGGAAATACATGGCTCATAGGTTCTACTCCGTCTGTATTCAGCTCATTCAGCTTGTCGATGTAATCAAGCATATTGCCCATATCTTTTTTTGCCTGTTCCTTTTCTTCATCGGATAATTCGAGCTTAGCAAGAATTCCAACATAGTCGATGGTTTCATCTGAAATAATATTTGCCATTGCTGACCCCTTTCTTCATACAGCATAAGGTGTATGATACAAAATAAAAAATCCCGAAAGAGAAGAACTTCTCTTTCGGGACGAATGTCTGACAACGATCCGTGGTACCACCCAGATTGAAGTATACTGCCATGCAGTCATACAGCAGACTGTAAAAAACAGAAGGTGTACGGCACAGAGAAAATACTTCCACTTTGGCATGTAACGGATGCAACCCGCACTGACCTATGGAAATCCGGTCGATCAGTGAGCTCCAGAGTGTTCCGCTGTCTGATTCGCATTCATGCTGTGCTCTCAATCGGTGACACAACTCCCTGTCGTAACAATGCTTTGGCAAACAGAAGTCTCTTTCATAGCTGATATCCTGTAATATGCTTTACAACATAGCATAGAAACAGTAAAAATGCAAGTGAATAGTAAGAAAAAACTTTTATTAATCAGCTTCATCCTTATATTGTTCCTTAATCTCCTGAAAGGTATCGCTGATGGAACGAAAGACCTCCGCAAGAACAGGGTCAAAATGCCGGCCTGATTCATTTGCAATATTTTCCATAGCAAAGGTATGGGAATAAGCTGGTTTATATACACGCTTACTGGTCAGGGCATCGTATACATCAGCCAGTGCAACGATCCGCGCAGACAGAGGAATATCCTCAGCTTTCAGGCCCTCCGGGTAGCCAAGCCCATCCCAGCGCTCATGATGATAGCATACGATTTCTTTCGGATATCTGAAAAAGGATTCCTCGTGCTTTAACATATGCTCAGTTTTAGCAAGTGCATCACGTCCGAGTGTAGTATGGGTCTTGATGACTTCGAATTCTTCCGAGGTCAATTTGCCAGGCTTTAACAGAATGGAATCAGGTATACCGACTTTTCCTATGTCATGAAGGGGGGAAGAAGCAATCAGAAGGTCGGCAATCTCGCTGTTGAGCTGATCTTCATATAGTGAGTGTTCCAACAGGTAGTCACAGACTGCTTTTACAAACAACTTGGTACGCTGTATATGAAAACCGGTCTCGCGGTCACGTGTTTCTGCAAGTGAAGCAAGTGCCATAATGGAAACTTCCTGAATGGTAGTTACTTCTCCAATTCTTCGATTGATCTCACTTTCGAGGAACTGGTTTTGATTTTTTAGCGAGTCCTTTGCCTGTTTTAGCATGAGATGGGTCTTTACCCTGGAGAACAGGCTTATAGGATTTACCGGCTTTGATATAAAATCTTCGGCACCAAGCTCAAAGCACCGGCTTTCTGCTTCTATATCATTCTTTGAAGTCAGAAAAATCACCGGGATGTCGCGCCATTCTTTGTTTGCTTTGATTCTCTGACAGGTCTCATAACCATTCATGACAGGCATAACAATATCAAGCAGGATAAGGTCAGGTATACACTTGTCAATTAATGTAAGGGCTCGTTCTCCGTGCTGTGCGACCTTGACCTGGTAATGGCGCTTCAGCAGCTCGCTGATCGCAGTAAGCGAATCGGGTGAATCGTCAACGACCAGAACAACAGGTCTTTCATATGACGATATGATGTCAGGTGTTTTCGGACCCATATGTTCTCCTTTCATTGCAGTTCTTTCAGAAAATGCAAGGCTTCATCAAATTCGTAGTTCATTATATACTGTTCCAGAGCCTTTTGCTGTGTGAGGGAAAGCTGCGCCTGCAGGGACTCCTTTATGCTCTGATAATAACTGACAGCATCGCTGTCTCCGCCGTCAAGCAGTGTGATGAGCTGCCAAATGCTGCCGGATTCGGTGAAATGTTCAGCTGCTGACTTGTCTCTTTCTGCCAGTGCAGTTTTTATAGAATGGATAATGTAATCTGCTTCGGTACTGATCTGATTCATGAGCAGTATAAGCGTGTCTTTATTTCTGTATTCTGCTTCCTGCTCGTATTTTCTGCATAACCGGTATAGGTGGTCTGCGCCAAGGTTACCGGAGACACCGCACAACATATGAGCTAGCTTTGAAGCCTGTTCATATTCTCCTTCCATGGTCAGAGCGTTTATTTTTTTTGGCGTATCCTGATCATTTTCAATAAAACGCTGCAGCAGGTGCAGGTACACAGCCAGACTTCCTGCGACCCGTGCAATGCCTGCTTTTGTATCAATGCCGGGTATTTCTATAGATGCCTGAGCCTTTCCATCAGTTTCTTTTTTCTCCTGCGGCCTTTTCGTTGTTTTTTTAGCGTGATTCCATTTTTGCAGAATCGTAAACAGAGTCCGCGGATCAATTGGCTTTGCTATATGATCATTCATACCGGACTGGAAGCATCGCTCCTTTTCTCCGTCCAGCGTCCTTGCTGTCATAGCTATTATGGGAATATTTGGATGCACGGCGCGTATCTGTTTTGTTGCTGCAAAGCCATCAAGAACAGGCATCTGAATATCCATCAGGATGACATCGAATACAGGAGTTCCTTTTGTTGACAGCACACGCTCAACGGCTTCCTGCCCATTGCAGGCAGTTGAGACACTGACACCCTGTCCGTTCAGCAGTTCTGTTGCGATCTGCTGGTTTACTTCATTGTCCTCAACAAGAAGAACAGAAAGACCGTTCAAATCAAAATCTTCTTCGATCAAGGCTGTATTTCCTGAAGGAACTTTTTTATGCGTAGTTAGCTGCAGGATAGTATTATGCAGTGTTGACTGGCTGATTGGCTTGGTAAGAAAAGAATCAACATGGACATCAAAAGCCTGACGCATCATATCATCCTTATCATATGCGGTAATTAGCACAATATAGGGGAGGTGCTCCAGTAAGCTGATGGTGTGTATCTTTCTGATCGTTTCAATGCCATCAAGATCGGACATCTGCCAGTCAATAAATACAAAATCATAAGGTGCGATACGGTCATACTTTAACAGACGATAAACCGCATCTTCACCGGAAGCAGCGGTATCTGTTGAAAAGCCCATGGATGTCAGATACTCCTGCAGGATTTCACGGCTGGAGCTATTATCGTCAACAATAAGAACACGCATATTTTTTATATTCAGCAGTTTTGCACTTTCACTTTTTTGCTGATGTTCATCAAAGGAGAACCAGGCTGTAAAGATAAAGTTGCTGCCCTTCTGATATTCGCTTTCTACCCGGATCGTACCGTTCATCATTTCTACCAGACGTTTGCTGATGGCCAGCCCAAGACCTGTACCACCGTACATTCTGGTGGTCGAATTATCAGACTGAGAAAATGATTCAAATAAAAAGGAAGTATCACCGCTCTTGATTCCGATTCCGGTGTCCCGTACAGAAAACTCAAGTTCGATCTGGTTTCCTCTTCTGGACAGTTCCTTAACATCCAGCGTAATGCTTCCT
>QKDK01000198.1 GCA_003252135.1 Clostridia bacterium | reverse complement strand
ATGACCGGTTACGGTTTTAATCTGCATTGCACACCCGAAGACTTCTCTTCGGGTGTTTTTTAATCTCGCAAAAACTTTTGTGAGCATAGACCAAAATCGAATATCGATGTATTATGTGCGCAGCAACTGCGCGGAAATGAGGGTAAAATGAAAGCTTATTCTGAAAAAACAAAAAAAATAGTCCTTCTCGGACTGTTATCCGCCATAGCACTGGCTGTAGTGATTCTATTCAGAATTCCCATCGTGCTGTTTCTCAAATACGAGCCAAAGGGCGTTATTATAGCCATCGGCGGTTTTTTATATGGTCCGCTTGCTGCTTTTGCCATAACGACCATTGTCTCTCTGATCGAGATGTTCACGATCAGCTCAGACGGTATCATCGGGCTGATCATGAATATTTTCGCTACCGGTGCATTTGCCTGTACCGCAGCTTTTGTTTATAAAAGAAGGCATACACTGACCGGGGCATTCTTTGGGCTAATACTTGGAAGCGTGGCCATGACAATCATCATGCTGATCTGGAATTACCTGATCACGCCCTATTACATGGGCATCCCAAGAGAAGAGGTCGTAGCTCTTCTTGTTCCTGCCATCCTTCCTTTTAATCTTCTGAAAGGCGGGCTGAATACCGGTTTTACGATGCTTCTGTATAAACCGATCTCCGCTGCTCTGCGTAAGGCAGGTCTGCTTCCATCCACTGCGCTGATGGAACAGCCGCAGAAAAAGCTGAATGTCGGCATCCTTCTGCTCGCTGCCTTCCTGCTGCTGACCTGTATATTCCTGATACTTGCTATGAATAATATCGTGTGATAACGATCAGATTTTTCTATACTCCTGAATGAAAAAATACGCGCCATGACTGCTTGATCGCTTTCATGCCGCGTATTTTTTCTGTATTAATTCAGATCGACCGATACTCTGCCAGATCCCCCGTCAATAGTAAGGTTGTATTCATTTCCTTTGTTATCCTTTTCATAATCGTTCTTCTTTTCACCATTGATCCAGATTCCGCCGCTGCCTGCATCTGTATCAATATCATAAAGATCGATGATGCCGTCAGCTACAACAGTTACATAACCGGAACCGCTGTTGATGGTTATATTACCTCGTATGCTTCCATCTGATACCTTGACTCTTCCAGACCCGCTGTCCAGCATAAAATCTGTTATATCAACTTCTTCCATGGTAACACTGCCGGAACCGCTGTCAAAGGTAACAGCTCCGAGATCACTGTCTGATATCTTTACACTCCCTGAAGAGGAATTGAATCCAGCATTGACTGACTCTATTTCTGATGCTGTTACCGAACCAGAGCCTGAATCCAGATCGAACCACTGGGTTTCACAATTACTGATTGTTACAGAACCAGATCCACTGTCCACAACAAGCTGATCAGCATTGACACCGTCAATCGTAATTTTGCCTGAGCCGCTGTTAATGAGTGCCTGATCGGCAATGTAGCTTTCCGGAACAGTAATTGTTATTTCAGTATTCAGGTTCCAGTTGTTCCAGTTGAACCAGAAGGAAACCGTCGAAGCAGGATTCTCTTCATAACCGATATAAAGCGTATTATTCTGAACCTCTGCTATAAAATTCTCCGGTACATTGACTGCTTCCACATGAAAAGTGTCGCCTGCTTTTATGACCATAGTACCATAATAATTATGTATTTCAAGATTTTCTATCCCGGCGGTTTCAAAATCCTTTGTATAGCTTATAAAATCGTCGTCTGTAACTTCAATCTCTTCAAATACGGAGGTTCCAGTCATTTTATCGATCAGATGAAGACCGGATATCACTCCGACACCCGCCTGAATGATCAGCGAAATGATGCTGACTGCAAGCATGACCGCAAATACTATAGCGCAATATTTTACCACTCTTTGAAATGTTGTCATCGTATCTTCACACCTCCAAACAGGTTCACTGATGTGACATATACTGTTGTTTTTGCATCAGGATTCTTTTTCACCTTATTCTCAGTCCCGCCAAATATCGAAGTGGAGGATGCCTTCACATTCACATTAGAAGGCACATATAGATCAACACCGCCAAAGACACTCGTTGTACTTATCAGAATATCTTCATTGATTTCCGATCCTCGCAGGTCAATGATCGAACTCCCAAATACCGCATTGGTTTCACATCCGTAAAAAGGGCCTTCCGGTGTTATCCTCTGGGAAGCAAAAACTGCCGCATATTCTCTTCTTTCATACTGCCTAATCCTTTTTAAAAGGTCCCTCTTTACTCCAAATAAACTTTTAAGGATTACATTTAACCCGATAACAATAAGAAGGATCGGTAAAACAAGCTGCCATACCATACTGGTCGTTATAATGTCAGGTACCTGATATGTCATAAGCAGAAGCACACCGAGTACAAAACCAATGGTAGATCCTACACCAAAACCATACTTGATCATCCCGATACCGCATGGGATAATTAAAATCAATGTCCACCAGCCCTCAAAGAAAAGCTTGAACTCCCATAAATCAAAGACCTTACCTACGATCAGCACCCCCAGCAGCAACCAGAAGATGCCCCATAGAATGCTACTTATTCTGTTTCTCATAATTGATTCCTCCTATTCCAGTTACACGACTTCCTTATCTGCTTTTATAGTACGATACGGTATGTGCAAATGCAAGTTAGAAAACCATTAGAAATCGCTTAATGCTTGGCTTTTGCGGGGGGAGGCAGGGGTGGGAGACCGAAAAGCGGGTGGGTCTGTTTCACTCGGAACACGCTCTCGCTCAGAAGGCACCGTAGCACTGCTAAGAGTGCAGAGCGTTGGCACACTCTGCACCCTAAGAAGTGACGGTACCTTAATGGTTCCTCGTCGAAACAGACCCACCCGCTTTTTTAGCGCACCTTATAGCAGTTTGCTCCGCGAAAGAAGGATTGCGCTATGGTGGAAGGGCGTAATGCAGGAATACCAGCTGCCGGAATTTTCTGCAGGATGGTTAAGGTTACAAGTGAACGAGCAACCATCTTCTGCCTGCTTTTTGTCCCTGGATTCGTGGAAATCGAGTCCCTGCTGTCTGGTGCATAGAGCAGGAAACGATACGCAGGATGCCGGAATTTTCTGTATGCCAGTTAATTTTGTGAGCGAGCAACCATCTTCTGCATGCTTTTTGTCCCTGGATTCGTGGAAATCGAGTCCCTGCTGTCTGGTGCATAGAGCAGGAAACGATACGCAGGATGCCGGAATTTTCTGTATGCCAGTTAA
>QKDK01000062.1 GCA_003252135.1 Clostridia bacterium | reverse complement strand
GTTGTATTTATGATGCCAAGGTTCAATGTAGAGTATGAATACATTTTCTGTGACGGTCAGTTTGACTTTGATAAGATTATGTGCGGACAGAGAAGGAAAACAATTCTGAAAATTGATATGGAGAACGCAGAAGTACTGGCACCGGTAAAATCACACGCACTGGATGGCTATACTTATCAGAAGCTTGCAGTAAAGGATTTTACATCCGGCTCCAAGGAGAACGACAGTAAGGTATATGCCATTGTCGGAAAAGCGACCGTTGGAAAGGGAAAGACAAAAACAACGGAGATGGTGAAGGTTCTATTTGAGCCGAGCGAAAAGATGCTTTCCTATGCAAAGCAGAAATCACCTAGAAAAGTAATAGAATACTAAAAATGTTTGGGGATGCTTTAACCATGATGATTCGAAGAGGATACGAATCTTGGAACACAATTTAAGAAAGCGAGGATATTTCATGGGTACAATAATAAGTGATGGGATCACATTTGATGATGTATTGCTGGTTCCCTCTTATTCAGAGGTAACACCGAACATGGTTGATTTGTCTACAAATCTCACTAAAAAGATCAGACTGAATATTCCGATGATGAGTGCGGGCATGGATACTGTTACAGAGCATCGTATGGCAATAGCTATGGCAAGACAGGGCGGCATCGGCGTAATCCACAAGAATATGTCAATTGAAGAGCAGGCCGAAGAAGTTGATAAAGTGAAACGTTCCGAAAATGGTGTTATCACAGATCCGTTCTTTTTATCACCGGAACACACATTACATGATGCTAATGAACTGATGGCAAAATACCGGATTTCCGGTGTGCCAATCACAGAGGGCAGAAAACTGGTCGGTATCATTACGAACCGTGATTTGAAATTTGAAACAGATTTTACAAAGAAAATAAAAGAATCCATGACATCTCAGGGTCTGATCACAGCAAAAGAAGGTGTTACGCTGGATGAGGCAAAGAAGATCCTGGCTGCTGCAAGAAAAGAGAAGCTTCCGATCGTTGATGATGAAGGTAATCTGAAAGGTCTGATAACCATAAAGGACATCGAAAAACAGATCAAATATCCTTTGTCGGCAAAAGACGAACAGGGAAGACTTTTATGTGCAGCTGCAGTCGGTATAACTTCGAATATGCTTGATCGCGTGGAAGCATTATATAAAGCAAAAGTTGATGCTATTGTAATAGATACGGCACATGGCCATTCTGTCAATGTAATTAATGCAGTAAAGGATGTACGAAAAGCTTTCCCTGATCTGCAAATCATTGCGGGTAATGTGGCTACAGGCGAAGCAACGAGAGACCTGATCGAAGCAGGTGTTGACTGTGTCAAAGTCGGGATTGGTCCCGGGTCGATCTGTACAACAAGAGTTGTTGCAGGAATCGGTGTTCCGCAGATCACTGCGATCATGGATGCATATAATACAGCAAAAGAATATGGGATACCGATCATCGGTGACGGCGGGATCAAGTATTCCGGAGACATAACAAAAGCAATCGCTGCAGGTGCCAATGTATGCATGATGGGAAGCATTTTTGCCGGATGTGATGAAAGTCCTGGAACCTTTGAATTATATCAGGGAAGAAAGTACAAGGTATATCGTGGCATGGGCTCCATCGCTGCCATGGAGAATGGAAGCAAGGACCGTTACTTCCAGTCTGATGCAAAAAAACTTGTTCCGGAAGGTGTAGAAGGTCGTGTTGCGTATAAAGGAACAGTTGAAGACACTGTATTTCAATTAATGGGCGGTCTGCGTTCTGGTATGGGATACTGCGGAGCTAAGAACATCGAAACATTGAAAGAAACAGGTAAATTCATAAAGATCTCGGCAGCCTCACTGAAGGAAAGTCATCCGCATGACATCCATATAACGAAAGAGGCTCCGAATTACAGCGTTGACGAATAAGTTCCGATATAAGAGCAGCAGACTATAGATCTATATGAGCGTTGAAGATGTGCATGCATGTACAGAGAGGGGTTAGAGGTGAAAACTTTATCAAAGGAAGAATGGAAGCGGAGACGCAGAATAAAGCACTATGCCAGATTAAGTGTCATTGGCGCCAGCTTTTTATTGATAATTATCATGATTCTCTGGGGAGCTGTATCACTAGTCAAAAAGCTCACTGCGGGTGCAGATCCGGTTTGGACATCAGCAGGAGATGTCGAGATTACGGATATGCTGCTTACTGTGAATGATTATTCAAGACCGCAGATCAAGATGGATGATGTTACCGGCGTTGTAATTCATTACGTTGGAAATCCGGGCGCGACTGCTCTTACCGTGCAAAAGTATTTTCAACAGCTTCGGATTACAGAAAAAGCCTATGCAAGCTGTCATTTTATTGTTGGACTTGATGGAGAGATCGTGCAGTGCATACCTGTGAACGAGATTGCATTTGCTTCCAAGGATCGGAATATAGATACAATAGCCATTGAATACTGTCATATGGATGCGGCAGGCGAATGTACCGGGAAGACATATGATTCACTGGTCAAGCTGACAGCCAAGATATGTAAGACATATAATCTTGGAAGTGATGATATACTGCGGCATTATGATATTACCGGAGCAGACTGTCCAAGCTATTATGTGGAGAACCAGAGTGATTGGGATCAATTCAAAGCAGATGTCATGGCTGCAATGGAAAACATAGAATTATAATAAGTAAACTTCAATAACAAGAAGAATAATGTCATAACAAAAAAGGCCGGATCGGCCTTTTTTTGTTAGAAAAATTCGTTGTATAAATCAAACTGTTAATAATGACAGATTAAAGCTGAAAGGATATGACCCGTTCTGTTGGCTTATATGCACGGCATGAAACATCAGCTGATAAGAACATGCGCTTTGAGGCAATGGTAGCATCCGAATCAGCATACATATCCGAATAATATACGATTTCTGATACTCCTCGCTGTATCAGAGCTTTTGCACATTCGTTGCAGGGGAATAAAGTTGTGTAGACTCTTGCTCCCTTCAGACTGGGTCCGTCATAGTTTAACAGTGCGTTAAGTTCAGCATGACATACATAGAAGTATTTCGTATCAAGATTGCCGCCGATCCGCTCCCAGGGATATTCATCATCTGAACAGCCCCGCGGCATGCCATTGTAACCAACAGATAATATCTTATTATCTTCACTGACAATGCATGCACCTACGCAGGTATTCGGATCCTTACTTCTCATAGCGGAAAGCATGGCAATACCCATAAAATATTCGTCCCAACTCAGATAGTCCTGTCTTTTCATAAGTCCTCCTGTAAAGTCCTGTAATTGTGGCTGCAATTAACTTGTTTCGTGCTGATTATAAGAAGGCAAGCAAATAGTTAAATCTAAATATAATAATAATTCTGCTTTTTTGGAAGAAGAGATTCGTTTACATTCTGTTTGGTGTGTTTCTTATAACTCTTATATAAGATCAGGGCTGCTATTACGGAAGGCAGGATAGTGATGATACAGCATTGCAATCTGTACAGATTGGGGAATAAAGTAAGCAGACATAACTCATCAGCACGTGCAAAGCTTCTTCCAAAGAAAAATACATGAACAAAATGAAAAATCTCTGCTGGAAACAGAAACAATAATACGCTTCCTGCAATCGTAATGACTGGCATAATAAAAGCAGCAACAGCAAAGGAAAAGTAATGTGCTTTTCGAAGAAGCACTGTAAAAAGGATAAAAATTATAAGAACAATTAGAAAAATCAGAGTAAGGATAAAAAGTTCAAACTGAAGATCTGAAAAGATCAGAGTACTGCTGCTTGTCAGCGGGAGTGCAGAAAACTCTGGCTTTGATGATGAAAAGGGAAGCAGATATCGAAGCATATTGCTATAATCATGTTTTAAAAGTTCATACGATATAGAAAACTTTGATGGAATATCAAGCCATCTGCTGTTCAGAAGATAAAGCGGCTGTAGGTTGATTGCTCCTAAAAGACCGATAAGAAAGAACAGGAGCGTAGAAATCAGTGAATATGAACTGTAAATAATGATGCCAAAAAAAGTATTCTTGTGCTGCCGGCGTTTATTTGAAATCATGCCTTTTCTCCTTTTTGTAAGATGTATCATGGGATCAAAATACCTTTTGAACCCAACATCGAAGATATTATACTACATAAAGAGCGATAATTCAACACGGTAGAAAAGGGGAAATAATTGTCCTGCGTATTCACAATAAATAAAATAGCTTGCAGGAAGGCGAAAATTTCGATATACTAGGAATGTCTTATTGATTTCTAAGGGACATAAGAGGGGAATGGGCAAACATGATTGGCTATTATAATTATACCGTTGTTCTGACATATCTTAGTCTGGTTTCCGGTATATTTGGAATTATTCAGGCTGCATCCGGGCAGCCGACAACTGCCGTAATCTGTCTGATGATCTCGGGATTGTGTGATATGTTCGATGGTCAGGTCGCCAGAACAAGAAAAAGAACTGAATCTGAAAAAAAGTTCGGAATCCAGATCGATTCATTGGCAGATCTGGTGTGTTTTGGTGTACTTCCGGTGGTAATTGGTTTTACCCTGGGCATGAAGACTTGGTATTATGAAGGAATCCTTTTGTTTTTTCCGCTTGCTGCACTGATCCGGCTGGCTTATTTTAATGTAAGTGAAGAAGAGAGGCAGCAATGCTGCAACGAGAAGAGAAAGCATTATGAAGGGCTTCCTGTAACAAACGCAGCCATAATATTTCCCTTTGTATATTGTTTCAGAAGACTGGCAGGAGAATCCTTTGTGCTTATTTTTGCACTGGTCCTGCTGCTTACTGGAATCCTGTTCATTATTCGCTTTCATATTAAGAAACCTGGACTTAAGGGCATGCTTTTCTTTGTTACCATCGGCGCTGTTCTTCTGTTCTTTGTACTTCGCGGATTTTGACTTTAAGCTCTCATGTCAAAGGTGTATCGTTTTACGCTTCCTGCCGGATGATCAAGAGCAATGAAATCACGTACAGGATCGGTTGAAGCTTCACGTAGGATGACTTCACTGGTCAAAGAATAACCGATTGACTGCAGGGATGAAGACAATTCAGGAAGGTGCTGCGAGACGATGGCCGCAGAATTTTTATCCTCGAGATAGAACCTGGAATTTATGGAAGTATCTTTTAGATTAAGAAAAACATCCAATGGCCCTAGCTGTTCCATATCAAGATGCAGAAGCACACTGACCTCATGCGGGTTCTTGCGAAGTGCTTCTTTTTTTGTGTAAACATATAGTTCACTGTGAGTCGTTTTATCCGAAAATCGGATCGGCATCTGAATATATGGGAAAAGCTGATTCAGCAGCGTCTGAAAATCCAGCATGTCTTTGAGATTCTCAACGCTTTTTGAGAGACTTCCTGCAGCTTCTGAAAGTGATGCAGAATTAGTCAGCTGTTCTGTATGCAAGATATCTGCGGACAATTTTGAATAGTATTGATCTATTGCATTTTCTTTTGTAAGTTCAGACGGAGACAGGGTCCATCGATGCTGAAGCGATTTCTGCAGCAGCTCCTGATAGGCTGGGTCTTTTGCAAGGTCTGATAAAGCAGACTGTACGACTGTCTGTGAAACAGGAGCTTTTGATAATTCTGAAAGCGTTGAGAGGAGCGCCTGTACAGAGATCTTACCGGTGTTGATTTTTGATAAGATTTCGCTGGGAATTGTATTCGAAAAGAATTCATTCTGTGCAAAAAAATCTGACAACCCTTTCAATGAATCAGAAGAAAGCATGGAAGACAGTGCCTGATCCTGTGTGAGACCCAAAGAAGCTTCCTGCACTGAAACACTGACAGCCTCGGAAAGAGCACTATCTGGATTTCCGGATATATTGGATTGTATGCCTGTGTTCTCTGCTGCGAAAAGACCGGAATCCCGAAGGGACGCAGTCATAGAACCTGCAGCCTTATCCTGTAAAAAAATTGAATTTAATTCTGCAGCTTGTGCAAGATTCTGCTCTTGCTTAATACGTACATCAGACGGGACGGTTTCTTCTGTATTTAGGAATGTCTGCTCAATAAAACTGCGCGGTTGTTCCTGTAAATCAGTAAAATCAGAAGGCGAAGATAAAGTTAAATCATTATTTAATAAAACCGAAGAATCGGTGCCGGGGTTTGAAGCGAGCATTTCAAGCAGGTTCTGGTGTGCAGTCTGTGCCTGTGCAGTATCAGCCTGCGTGATAACACTAATGAACTGACCGGATATATTCTGCAGGTGCAAAAGTATGCGGTGCTCGTAGTTGCGGTATGCTTCGAACTGCTGTGCTGTCTCCTGCGTTACCGGTATATTGTACCTGTTCATGGCAGCGAGTGTTGACAGAGATATGTCTTTAAAGGCAAGGGTCTGCTGGTAAAGTTTATGAATGGAACCGCTGTCAATGGAAAGCTGTTGATTGAGAAGTTCCTTAACAATATTCTGATTTCGTTCGTTATCAGGAAGATTCGCTGCATCAAGAGCTTTTAATATGAGCCCTGCCTGTGCCTGTTCTCTGGCTTCCGGCAGAAAACGCAGCAAAAGCTGATTCTGAGATGATGTGATGACTTCAAAAGATGCATTCTGCCCGATGGACAAAGCTATCGTATCGTTCAACCTTCCTGTAAGTACTGTAGACTGATCGAGTGACAGCGTGACCTCCCGCTGTATGATATTCGTCACGACACCCCTGATCCTGTCACCGGGCGAGAGTTCAGACACTGTTTGTTTGACATTTGCAGTCATTGTTTTATCGGAAGAAAGCTTGTCAGAATAATTTGCAGCAGCTGATTTTGAAGCGGAATATGATTTATCTATAGATTTGTCGAGAGGATTCATAGGCTACCTGCTTTCTCTGTCTGCTATCAATATACAAATGATAAAATATGTGTTATAGTAACTATATCGGATTATATCAAAAAATCAACAGATATCAAAAAATCATGATTGCGGTTGATTTTTTGAAAAGAAACGATATAATGATAAAATGTCAGAAGATATTTGCTGTATTCATCATAAGTAATATCCATTTGACAAAAAAAGTTAATATTATATGGAGGGATGAGTATGAAGAAAAAGATATTTCTTCTTATGCTTTTCATCGTATTTGCAGCTGTACTTGGCGGATGCCAGGATGGTAAAGCAAGCGGGAATGGCACCGAACCTTCCGGAGCAAACGCTTCTTCGGAAAACGAAACAGTGATAAGCAGCGATGATGTGACATCGACTGACGGCACTCCTGTTTATGGTGGTTCGATCGTAGTTGGTATTACACAGGATTTGGACAGTCTTGACCCGCACAAAGTTGTAACGGCAGGAACTAGAGAGGTATTTTATAATGTTTATGAGGGCTTGATGAAGCCTGATGAAGATGGTAATTTAGTTCCGGCAGTTGCAAGTGATTACAGCGTATCAGATGACCAGATGACGTACACATTTACCCTTCGGGAAGGTGTTAAGTTTCATAACGGTGAGCTTGTGACAGCGGATGATGTTATATATTCGTTAAAACGATGTGCCGGTCTGCTTGAAACTTCCGACCCGGAAGTAAGCATTGAATCGGCTTTTTCTACGTTCACTGATATTTACGCAACGACAGCAGACGACAAAGCGGCTGTGGTAATTCAGCTATCCGAGCCGAATACAGAGCTTTTGAGTTATCTGACGACTGCAATTGTACCGGATGGTTATACAACAGCAGACGGTGCCGCACCCGGAACAGGACCTTTCAAATTTGAGTCTTATGCACCTTTGCAGAGTTATGTCATAGTAAAAAATGAGGATTATTATATACCGGGTATACCTTATCTTGACAAGGTGACCTTTAAGATCTCAACAGATGCGGATGCAGCATTTCTTGAAGTTCTTTCCGGCGGAATCGACATTCTGCCATATCTGACAGCTGATCAGGCAGCACAGCTTGGCGATGATTATGACGTGAAAGTAGGCAGTATGGCTCTTGTGCAGGCTTTATTCCTGAATGCTAACGCAGAACCCTTTGATGATGTTAATGTCAGAAAAGCCATATGCTATGCGGTAGACAGACAGGCGATCATTGACATGGTTGCCGGCGGAATGGGAACCATATGTGATACCGGGATTTTTCCAAGCTTTAAGAAATATTATGACAGTTCGCTGGAGACCTACTACACGCAGGACATAGAAAAAGCAAAACAGTTGCTGGCAGATGCAGGGTATCCGAATGGATTTTCGATGACAATTACAGTGCCGTCAAATTACAAATTTCACGTGGACACCGCCCAGGTACTGGTTCAGCAGCTGGCAGCAGTCGGAATTACAGCAGATATCAAACTGATCGAATGGGCATCCTGGTACACGGATGTATATCAGGCAAGAGACTATGAGTCGACCATTATCGGTCTCGATGCAAATCTTGCGCCAAGCAATGCGATGCGATTCTATTCATCTGCATCGGCGAGCAATTTTATGAATTTTTCAAGTGCAGCTTTTGACAGTACCTTTGAAAATGCGCTCAATACACCGGAGGGTGATGAAAAAACTGCGTACTATAAACAGCTGCAGCAGATTCTGACGGATGAGGTTTCCGGCGTATATCTGCAGGCACCGGCAAATATTGTGGCAGTAAATAAAAAACTCGGGGGCTATACTTTTTATCCTTTATATGTACAGGATATGGCTTCCGTATATTATATAGCGAACTGACATTCAAAAGGCAGTATGATGCTGTCAGGGCTGTAAGCTTATCCATTTGGAACATACATGATGTCTGGCAGGAGGAACACCGATGAGATTCTTAATAAAAAGGTCAATAACACTTTTATTAACAATGTTTCTTGTCTCGGTGTTCTCTTTTGTTGTTTTTCAGATCATTCCAGGGGATAGTGCTGCTTTAAAGCTTGGTTTAAATGCTGATGCAGCTTCGATCGAGGCGCTTCGAGAATCTATGGGACTGAACAAAAATATACTGATTCGGTTCATTGACTGGTTGACATCTGCAATGCATGGAGATTTTGGAACATCAACCCAGTACAGTATGCCGGTGACGCAGTTGTTAAAGCAAAGAATGGAAATAACCGCCTGGCTGGCGGTTATTTCCATTCTTTTGATTCTTGCAGCATCACTGCTCCTTAGCCTTTTGGCTTCTCTGAAGGAAGACGGATGGATTGATCGTCTGATCATTATCTTATCACAGACATTCATGTCTGTTCCTCCATTTTTTATGGGCATTCTGCTGGTTCTGGTGTTTGGCATTACGCTTCACTGGTTCCAGACGGGAAATTGCCCTGACCCATCAGCAGACTTTACCGGTTTTATTGCGTTCATGATATACCCAGCGATTGCCATTGCACTTCCCAAGATTGCAATGACGGCAAAATTTCTTAGAAGCTCGCTCCTTCGCGAAAAGGAACTCGAATATGTCAGGACCGCAAAAAGCAAAGGAAGCAGTAATCTGAGGATCATGCTGTATCATGTTTTGAAGAATGCGCTGCTGCCGGTCATCACATTTATGGGGATGGTGATTGCAGATGTGTTTGCAGGCAGTATTATTGTTGAACAGGTGTTCAATATACCAGGAATCGGGAAAACGTTGGTGGTGGCCATTTCAAATAGAGATTTTCCGGTAGTGCAGACGATCGTACTTTATATTGCACTGCTTGTTATAGTCATCAACTTTATTGTGGATGTCCTGTACCAGTGGATAGATCCCAGAATAAAAATGGACTAAGCTTGATGAAGACTGACCAGGAAAGCTGAACAGAAAGACTGAATAGAAAGACTGATCAGAAAGACTGAACAGAAAGACTGAATAGAAAGACTGATCAGAAAGACTGATCAGAAAGACTGAACAGAAAGACTGAACAGAAAGAAAATGAAACGAAAGATAATTCAGAGTGGGGATTATAAATGAAAAGCAGATGGAAGAACTTCAATTTCATACTGGGATGCTGTCTGGTGCTGATTGTCATGATTCCTGTCCTGATCGGCCTTTTTTACACGCCGTATGATCCGTCGGCCATGAATGCTGCAGTAAAAAACACAGCACCTGATTTTAATCACTGGTTTGGAACCGATAATTTTGGAAGAGATATTTTCAGCCGTGTCATGGAAGGAGCAAAACTGACCTTTCTGGTCGGTCTGCTTACTGTAGTGATCGGCGGAAGCATTGGAATCTGTGCGGGGGCAATAACCGGGTATTTTGGCGGTCCGCTTGATGAAATCCTGATGCGGATCAATGATGGTCTTGCAGCATTTCCAAGTGTTCTGCTGGCACTTGTAATGGTCAGTATTCTTGGTTCAGGTAAATATATGGTCATACTGACCCTGGGCATAGTTTTTATTCCAAGTTTTGCACGAATTGCAAGAAGTGAATTCATTGCTCAGAAAGAAAGAGATTATGTGCTGAACGCAAGGCTGATGGGAGCCGGATGGTTCCGTATCATTTTTTTTCATATACTGCCGAATACAAGGGTTATTCTGCTGTCTGCACTTATGATCGGATTCAACAACGCTGTTCTGGCAGAAGCCGGTCTGAGCTACCTTAGCATCGGTGCCCAGCCAACGGATTATAGTCTTGGCCGGATGCTGTCTGAGTCACAGACGTATCTGCTGTCTGCACCCTGGTATGCCATAGCACCGGGTCTTACCATTGTTTTTACGGTGCTTGGATTCAGCTTAATGGGAGAAGGTCTTACTGCAGGGACGACCGGAAAAAGCCATAAAAAACTGAAGAATAAGATGCGATTATTTGAATCTTACCTTAAAACAGACAGAAAAGCCTTTCGAAATGACGAGGATATGGTATTGCTCGATGTCAGAAATCTTACGATAGGATTTGCCGGTGAAGAAAACATTGAAACTGTGGTCAGCGGAATCGATTTTCAGGTGAAACAGGGAGAAATACTGGGAATTGTCGGAGAATCCGGCTCTGGAAAAAGCATGACTGCGCTTTCTCTGATGGGATTGCTGCAAAGAGAAGGGAAAATACTCAAAGGATCAGTCAGTTTTATGGGACAGGAACTGACTGCCATGAGTGAAAAAGAAATCAGGACATTAAGAGGGAAAGACATCTCCATGATTTTCCAGGAGCCGATGGTTTCATTAAATCCTTTAATGAAGATCGGTAAACAGGTGGAGGAACAGCTTTTGCTGCACGGCAAAGGTAAAGGTAAAGAGGCTAAACAGTGTGTGCTGGATGCTTTGGCAGATGCAGGTCTTGAAGACCCTAAAGAGATTGTCAGGATGTATCCGCACCAGCTTTCCGGCGGAATGAGACAAAGAGTCATGATAGCCATGGCCATGATCTGCAGGCCAAGGCTTCTTCTTGCTGATGAGCCTACGACCGCACTTGATGTAACTGTGCAGGCCAGGATATTAAAAGTGCTGAAGAAGATGAATGAGTCATATCAGACTGCCATTATGTTTATCTCGCATGATCTTAATGTCATCAGGACCTTATGTACCAGAGTGCTTGTTATGTATGAAGGAAAAATCGTCGAGCAGGGCAGTATTGACAGTATATTTGAAAATCCTGATAACCCTTATACAAAGAAGCTGCTCGAAGCAGCGCGTGGGAAAAAAGAAGTGAAAAACAGACAGAGCGGACAAAACGAAACGATACTGGATGTACAGGACCTTCATGTTTATTATCCGGATAAAAAATACTTTATGAAAAACAAGAAAAAAACCAAAGAAGCTGTAAAAGGAGTTTCACTAAGCATAGGGAAAGGTGAAATCGTTGGCATAGTCGGAGAAAGCGGATGCGGCAAGTCAACACTGGCGAAAGCAGTTGCGGGTCTGCTGCAGAATAAAACAGGCTCCATCGATGCCCGTCAGATTCGGCCGCAGATGGTATTTCAGGATCCATATGGCAGCCTTAATCCTTCTAAAAGAATCGGATGGCTGCTGGAAGAACCTTTAAAACTGCAAAGGACAGGAACAAAAGAGCAGAACTTAGAGCAAATTGACCGGATACTTGAAAAAGTTGGATTGTCTGCCGATATGAAACAGAGATTTCCGCATGAATTGTCAGGAGGGCAGCGGCAGAGAGTTGCAATCGCTATGGCGTTGATATTAAAACAGGAATTAATAATATTAGATGAACCTGTATCTGCAATGGATGTGACGATTCAGGAACAGATCATTGATTTGTTGTCTGA
>QKDK01000349.1 GCA_003252135.1 Clostridia bacterium | reverse complement strand
TCCTGCACTGTCTGAAGCAGTGTACCGGAATCATCTGTTTCAAGTGCCTGATTGGAAGCTTCTTCAGCCCCGTTCAATGCCCAGGTCTTGAAGAGAGCACGTGTACCTGATGAGGAGGGGCGGGTAACAAGAAGGATATCAAGGTCTGGTCCGCCGACTTCGCTCCAGTTTGTAATGGTACCAGTAAAGATGCCAACGAGCTGTTCGGTAGTAAGATCTTTTACTCCAAGAGATGCATTCACAACAGCAGCCATGGCAATGGTGCATGGTGCATACTTTGTGGTCAACAAGTGTTTCTGCAACAGCAGCGTCAAGCTTTTCTGCTGCGAACACGTCAGAATTTCCAATATCAACAGCTTTATCAGCAACTTGTTTTAAACCATTTCCGGAACCGCCGCCGTTAACAATGACGGAACAGTCAGGGTTGAGCTGCATGAAGCTTTCAGAAGCAGCCTGTGCAAGAGGGAGCAGAGCGGAAGAGCCTGCAGCTGTAACCGAACCGGTTATGCCTGTTACAACTTCACCTGTTGCAGTGGAATCATTTGAAGTAGTATCTGTGGCGGAAGTATCAGCAGGAGCTGATGTGCTTGTAGGTGTTTTTGTTGCACTGTCTGAAGCTGCATTTGTATTTGTGCTGTCGTTATTTCCGCAGCCAGCCAAAGATACACAAAGAAGTGCGCTTAATAGAATCGCTGTAAATTTTTTCATTTGGGTCCTCCCTTAAAGTTTATATCCAAATAGTATTGTTAATCGGCAATCCTAACTATCCTGATTTGGTAATGTGTATGTGAATGATTTGTAAAGTTAATATATAGAAACAACGACATGATTTAACAAAAAAAACTGCTAAAACATAAAAATAAGCAGCCTCAAAGGAAAGAGGCCGCTTACTGATTGTTAAATTTATGTATGACAGGTATCACTGTGTAGCATTCATTTTCATAATGCCTTTTCGCTGATACATTAGCATATCTGCATGACTGACAACAGATTCAAGATTCTTAAATGCCATCTCATTCCATTCTGCAAAACCATATGCGATCTGAAGCTCAGTGGTATTTGATCTGTTATGTTCATTGACCAGATCCTTCATACGATCGATGCACTGTTCTACCTGCAAAGTGGTAGTATTTTTTGCTATGACAGAGAATTCATCTCCACCGATACGCGAGCAGGTTCCGAGCGGTTTAAAGGCTTCTGTAATGACTGCTCCGCAGGCACATAAGAGATCATCACCAGCTTTGTGTCCATACTTATCATTCGTGACTTTCAGGTTATTCAGATCAAAGGTAATAATTATGATACTGTTCATGGAATTAATTTTCTTTTGTGCATCAGCCAGTTCATTTTCAAAATACGCCCTGTTCTTACATTTTGTAAGAATATCTTCATAAGCCATTCGCTTATATAATGAGGCCTTCATGCCTTTTTCAACAAGCTCTGATATTCTGTAGAAGTAATGCAGAGCAAGAATAACGATAAAGATGAAAAATCCTATGCGAAAGCCTCTGGAAAAGTCAGTATAAGCAGAGGTATAGTAGTTGATAAAATCAAGCGAAGCAAACGCAAACATCTGAAGGATACTTAGAAACAGAACAAGGGAATACATATTCTTTTTTTGAAGGTAATCTTTAATGGACAGGATCAGTATCGAGATAATCGTAAAAAGTATAATAAGGTGAGAAGAAAGAACTATTCTTGTCAGGCTGATTATATGAAAGAACTGTAATGGCAGTGAAACTGTAAAATTACATACACAGAGAATACCTATGATATTTGTCAGACGGTCAATTTTTGGATAGTAGCTGCGTTTTACGAATATCATCATGGGTATGGGAATGATCATCAGGAGCATACAGGATAAAAATTCCATGACGGCAAGCTTTCCATAGAAGACAGATACTGTCATAACTTCAATCAGTGACCATACAGAGACAATCATGGCAACTGCACCAAGATAACCAATTCCGTGAATGGAAAAATTATAAGGGTTGGAAATCAGCCGATATGCAATCAGAACAATACCGATCAGGAAAGTCAGAAAGCAAAGTGTAATACTGAAAAGATTATGTTTTACATCAATAAAAAGCAGTGTGCCCATATCATTGAGCGAAAAGCTGCTGATGTATCCGGCACTGACTTTATATTCAGTGTCCAGTACGATCGTGATAGTTTTACCGGATGCATCGGTAGGAAGATTTACATAATGCCAGCCGCTCCCGGGTGAATCCCCAAGAAGGAATGCATGGTAATTATCAAAAGTATAGAGCAGTTCACCATCAATATAAATATGAACGCTCTGATTGCTCGTACGAAAACGGATAGCTCTTCCGGTTACAGAAAGATCCGGCAGTGTATTGGTCAATGTCATACTGATACCAGGTTCAACGGAGATTCTGGTCGGGAGTGAAGGAAGAGCGTAGGTCGTATCAAGTACAGTGCAATTCCAGCTGCTGTTGTAGTCATAATCTTCAGACAATTGAGGTGTTGAAGAACTTACATCGGAATAAATAGATGAGAGAACGGTAAAAAGCACGACAAAAAGACACAGTATAAGAAAACATATCTTATTTCTATTTGATTTCCCCATATAAGAATCCCCCCAAAGATTATTATGTTCTATTGTAATGTAGTTTGCTTGAGAAATCAATGAATTTACGAAAATGTTTAAAGTTTTAAGTAAAATTAAGAAAAAAAGTTAAAGTAAGATTCGGTTGCTTTCAAATGCTTCTTACGATATACTGAAATTACAATAGGAATGCGTACATCAGGGAGATAAAAGGATGGATAAGGACACTACAAAAATTAAGCTGGAACTTGAGAAAGAAGAGCAGCTGCCGCAGCTTAGCCTGCCGGAATCTGTTTTTTTGGCTGATGATAAAAAAGAGATACAGGATGATACATTGCAGGATTCGAAAGACTATATTGGAATTATTCTGAAAGAACTCGAAGATACGAAAAAAGAATTAGTACAGGCAAGAATTCCGGCACCTGAAAAAAAGAACATCTGGAAAGGTATCAGCATTGGCGTATTGATCATACTGGTATGCTGGGTTTTATTCTTTTTTTATACCTATGATAATACGAATAAAGATGGATCGCTTTCGCCGACTGGAACCGCGCAGGAGCCTGCTGATACAGATGGTTCTGCAGATGCACAGGTGACAGAACATTATATCGTTGATCTGCAGATTTATGCTGACCAGATCAAGGCTGAAGACACTGCACCATTTACTGCATCTGTTGAAACATTATATGGGTATGAATATTTGTGTTTTACCTATGAGAATATTTCAATATATTATAGAAATGAATATCTGGACGGTGATCAGGACAATAAACGTGTGATGATCGATAATGGGAGTCAGCTGTCAGAATTTCAATGGGATTATGATCTGGCCGGTGATCTGCAGGAGCTGATCCCTTATTACGGTACCTATCTTGGCAATGACAGTTATCAGCTGTTATTTATGCATTACGCAGAGGATAATCCGGATTATC